>JAGDXE010000018.1 GCA_023256375.1 Thermoproteati archaeon
GGCAAGGGAAAGTCAGCCAGCCAATCGTTGCGGTTCGATGAAGCTCTGCTCACGGGTGGAGCGGGAGACCAGCAACAAGCTCCGAAGCTTTAGCTGAGGAGTAGCTGACTACTGTAATATAGCTCACAGCCGGGTGAAATTTGCTCGGAAATGGTCGCCCGGAATAATAACGGTTATACCTTAACGCGATATATATATTATCATGGGATCAATTGAAGACTTGGTAGCACCACAAATAAAAAGCATGAAATTCACTGATATATGGAGCATAAGTCTGTCAATAGCGAACTACGCCGACTCCGTTTATTTAAGCGCTGGGGAGCCAGATTTTGATACTCCTTCAAATATTGTAAAGGCGGGCGAGGATGCCCTAAAATCTGGGAAAACTCATTACGTGGACCCCAGCGGACTGCCCGAATTGAGGGAGGAGATTTCAAAAAAATTAAAACGCGAAAACTCGATAGATGCTGATCCCGATGAAATAATAGTTACGGTGGGAGGGCAGGAGGCCCTTTATAACATATTTCAAACTTTTGTTAGGTCAGGGGACAAAGTACTTCTGATAACTCCGACTTACCCGCTTTACCTTGACGCCACGCAAATAACTGGTGCCGTCGCAAAGCAAGTCCCGTTAACCGAACAGGACCACAGTTTCAGCTTGGACATAGAAAAGGTGAAGCAGCGTATAAAGGGGGCAAGAATTGTGATAATAAACAACCCGTCTAACCCTACTGGATACGTGATGACTCAAGATGAAATTCGGGCGCTGGTAGAAGTGGCAAAAGATGAAGGGGCTCTTATCGTATCGGATGAAATTTACGAAAAAATGAATTACAGCGGGAAAAAATTGATTAGTCCGGCATCAATAGCTCCTGAAAACACGATTACCATTAATGGCTTTAGCAAAGCGTTTGCCATGACTGGTTGGAGGATAGGTTATATGGCGGCTCCAAGGGAAGTAATAGAGCCGCTAAAAATAGTACATCATACTAATGTAATCTGCGCTAATTCAATCTCTCAATACGCGGCCTTGGAGGCGCTCCGCGGACCCAAGGACAGCTTAAGGGCCATGGTTGAAGAGTACAGGCAAAGGATGGAGCTTTTATATGGGGGCTTGGCTAAATTGCCGGGTATAAACGTAGTTAGGCCGGATGGCGCGATCTACGTATTTCCAGATTTTTCCGATTACGAAAAAGACGACAAAGCTTTTGCGTTGCGCTTAGCAAGATCTACTCACGTAGCTACGGTCCCAGGTAGCGGATTTGGGATGGGAGGAGAGGGTCATTTGAGGCTTACTTTCGCTTCGTCTAGGAGGTCCATAACAGATGCGGTGGCTAGAATTTCCGATTACTTAACTTCGGTAGCGAGTAAAATACCAGAGTAAATTTTTGTTTCAGGGCAATGCAAAAAAGGGGCACCAAACTAATACCTTATGAGTATAGCCATATCAGTTAAATTGCTTGAGATACACGCCGAAAAATTGGTCGAAGGCGAACTCGTAAAGGTGCAGATGCAAACGCAATTAAACGCCCCGAGCGGGCCCGTGGAAAGGAGGAGTCCCACTACGTCCGTTATACCTTTTGCATTTAACATAAATTTTGTGCCTGCGAGCGGGACTCTCACATTTCATGGGCAAATAATTTTAAACGGAAACCAAGAAGATTTAGATAAAATATCTAAGGATATAGACGATAAAAAACCGTATTTGCCAGCACTCCAAGTGGCGCTAAACCACTCAATCGCTACTTCAATACTTGTGTGCAGGGAACTAGGCCTACCCTTCCCCCTAGGAATACCTCAACTCAACTCAAAGCCCGAAGAAGAAAAGGAAGAGGCGCCTATGGCCCCTTCAACTATGACTATTTGATTTAGGAACTATGCCGAATTTCTTCCAATAAAGTAGTACCTGTTCCTTTATCCTTGATATGGCCTCTTCGTTTTTCGGGTTAAACAGGTGCGAATACCGGTTTTGTACTTTCAGGTATTCTTCGACTGGCGTGAACTTAGGTAAAATAGTATGAGTTATTTCATGATGAGCGTATTTCTTCAAGGGCCAAATGCCGGTCTCAACGGCTAGCCTTGCAACGCGCATAGAAAGGGATGGGTCGAATCCCATGCCGGTAGGACAAGAAGCGAACCCGATAAACATCTTCGGGCCTTTTAAGTGGCTGGCCTCCTCCACTTTCTTCATTAAATCCATCGGGTACGCTGGCGAGATCGTGGCAAGGTATGAGGGTTCGTGCGCCCTCCAGATTTCGAAGAGATCTTTTTTTGGCTTCAGGGTTCCTATATCATTGACCCGCCCTACAGGGGTGGTCGCAGTTTTCGAAGCGTATGGGGTTGCTCCGCTTTCCTGAAAGCCAGTATTTCCGTAAGCCTCGTTATCGTAGCATAAATAGTAAAAGTCTAAACTTCTATCCATCGCAGCAGACGTTGATTGGAGCCCGATATCGTAAGCGGCCCCGTCGCCCGTAAGTACTAATACGTTTATTTTTTCGTCAGGAATTTTTCCTTGATCTATAAGTGAGTCTAATGCATCCCTGATGCCCTGCGCGCCCGCCGGCGCGCAGGCAAATGCCGTATACAACCAGCCGGTTGAGAGATTTGAAAGGGGGTAAGTTTGTAAAAGGGTCATGCAACCCGCAGCATTGACTACAATAGAGTTCTTTCCTATAACTTTTAAAAACAGCCTTATCATGGTTTGTGCCCCGCATCCCGCGCACATGGATGAGCCGGGATATAGGTGTTCATCTTTTGGGGTGTCGCGTACCGTATTTAGCTTAAATGATAGTGGCTCCAATCTAAACACCCCCGCGTAAAGCGATTTCCCGTTGCTTTTTTACTAGCTCCATATCTGATTTTGACATTAATAAATGGGGTTCGTTTGGTGGGATATTTTCCTTGAGCACCTTTACCATGTACTCGAAATCTAAATCCGTTGGAATTTTTCCACCGAGACCTCCAATGAACGAAGCGAGCTTAGGCGCGTCGTCAGTCCCGTACAAGGCTCCCGCTATCTCTTGATATATTATGCCTCCTAGTCCAGGAGAAAGGTCTTGGTCAAAGACGGCGATACCCCTCTTGCCTTTAACGGCTTGAACTAAGTCATCAATCGGAAACGGTCTCAACGCCCAGAGCCTTAGAAGTCCAACCTTAACGTTTTCCTCCCTCATACGCTTGACGGCCCGCTTCCCGATGGTGCTAAAGGAATCCGTCATTATTAATAAGTAGTCCGCGTCCTCTGCCATGTAGGCCTCTATAGCTTTCAATTTTCTCCCGAAAAATTTTTCGAACCGTTTTGTAGCATCATCTATGGCTTTAATGGCTTGCTTTTGAGCTTCGTGAACTTGATACCTGAAGTACGAGTAAACCGCTGGATCTAAAGTCGTTATACCCATTGAAGGAAGGTTCTCTTTAGATAGCGGCTTGACCTTGTATGGCCCCAAAAAGTCGTCGACGTCTTTTTGCTCGGGCACGTCTACCCGCTCTCTGGTGAATGACAAGTAAAAGCCGTCCAAATTTACTATTGCGGGCAGCATTACTCTACTATCTTCAGCAATCCTGTAGGCTAAAAGAACGGAGTCTAAAGCTTCTTGACATGTTTCAGCGTGAAATTGCAGAAAACCAGAATCGCGCGCTGCCAGTACATCATTGTGGTCAGGTAAAAGCGTCAGAGGCGATGCTAGGCCGCGGGAAACGTTTACCATAACCAAGGGGGCTCTCCAACCAGATATATTATAAAGCATTTCAAAGGCGTACAGCAGGCCCTGAGAAGAGGTAGCGGTGAATACCCTAGCGCCTGCCAAAGCGGCAGCGCCTGCCGCCGTTAACATAGAGTGTTCGGATTCCATTCTGGTTACCCTAGCGTTAATTAGGCCGTCGGCCGCCCACTTTGAAATTTTCTCTACGATTTCCGTTTGGGGGGTTATGGGGTATATTGGGACGTAGTCGACTTTGGCTAGTCTGGCTCCCCAAGCGGCCGCTTCATTGCCAGTTATTAAGTCATTCAATAAGGCTCACCTCGCTTTCGGGCTTAGCCTTTATTGCTTCGAAGGGGCATACTTCCTGGCAGACCATGCACCCCTTGCAGTTATCGTAAGATATTATCGGTTTGCTCTCATCATTTAGTTTTATTACTCCCTCTGGGCATGCCAAATAACACAAATAGCAGGCTTTGCAGGCTTCCAAATTAACGACTGGTCTCACAAGCCTCCAAGCTCCAGTCTTTCTGAGCGTTGAAGTGCCCTTTGCCAATATTAAAGGTGTAGAAATGTCGGGCCCGTCAAAACTCAACTCGACCAGTTCGTCCTTTTTAGGCTTTGCCCCAATTGTTTTCGGCGTGGGAAGCTTTTTAACGTAATCGAATACCGAAACGGCGATCTCTACCTCTTTTTTCAGTAAGTATTGATTGGCGATTACTTCCTTATTAATTGCCTCAATTACCTCATTCCTCCCTATACCGTTTATAAGGGCCGCCGAAGCTGAAGCGGCAGCAGCACTGAGCGCATAGGATCCTAGTTTGCCGATAAATGAATTCATGTCTACGCTCATCGCGTTTTCCAGCGGAAATACGGAGTTAACAAGCAGTACTCCCTCTGGGTTAACTAAATTTAATAAGCTCTTGTCCACGATTACCGTTAGATCAACGCTTTCTGGTGGTCCCCTTTCCAGGAGCTCTTCGGACGAGGTTATTACGTAAGAATAAACTGGGGCGCCCCTTCTTTCAGCGCCGTATATTGGAAAATCTTGAACGTTGAATCCAGACGTAAATAAACTCCTGCCTAGGATCCTCCCGGCAGTTTTTATGCCCTGTCCCCCTCTTCCGTAAAAAACTACTCTCACTATGCCTTTTGAGGGATCTAAAATTGCCAACTATAAATTATAAGCGCGTTAGCGTTTAAGCTCTGAGCGTAGCTAATACGGGAGGTTGTTAAAGAAGTCCTCGGCCCTCTTATTCCATTCCGGGTATTCCCGAAAACTGGACGGGTAATCCGAATAGATTTGCATTGCAGTTTTAACGTCGTCGGCCATTTGCTTTATCTTCAAAAGCATGGACGGCCTCTTTAGGCCCTTAAGGACAATTTCTGCCTCTTTCCTTAGATTAATTTTTACTTGACCCGTTATTGCCGCGTCGGTTACGGTTTTTTCATCCATTATTCCAGATGACATGCCAAAGTTTATGTCGTCGTCGTTGAGTCTTATTAAGAAGCGGCGAAATACGTCTAGAGCTGCCTGCTTAATGCCATACGTTTTCATGTAAACTACATTGTAGCTCCAGAGGTCATCTATTTTTGGCGCGTCAACGTTTTGTAATGCCTGCGTTATGCTTTCTGACACTAGCTTCGCGCTTAGCATCCCGCTCCCTATACCTCCGCCGGTAACTGGGTTTACAGTAGCCGCCGCATCTCCTGCCAGCGCTATGCCGTTACCTACCATATTGCCAAAAGGCCTCCTAGTGGGTACGGTATCACCGCTACCGGTCAGTATGGTGCCGGTATACACGTTTTTTATCCATTCATGGGTGGCTAACTTGGGGTTCGGGTATTTTCCGACCATGGTAACCCCTAAACCCACGTTAGAAAGTTTACCCTCTGGGAAGGCCCAAATATAACCGCCCGGCGACCTTGTCTGATCAAAAAATATTTTCAGGTACCCTGATTCTAAGGGAGGATTAAGGTTATCAATTATTACGCGGTATGCCGCGACCGCATCTTTTTTCTCGATTACTTTCTCAATTCCCCACTCATCAGGTAGTAGCCCCCTCAACCTAGTTTTGTTTCCTGAGGCGTCTAGCACTACTCTGGAATGGATTTCATCTTTACCCTTTACTCCCCGCACTACTCCATCGTTTAATAAAAGCGAATCAACGTGGAAATTATCCATAAATTTTGCGCCTACGCTTTCGGCTTCTTCCACTAAAACCTTACCAAGGCCCAGCCTATCCACGGTATAGCCGTATCCTTTAATTCTAAATACAGTTTTTTTATCAGGAGATAGTAGGTCGGCTCCAAGTATCCTTTCCCTTATGACTTCTTTTGGTAAATTTACTCCGGCTTTCTTTAGGTCTTCTTCGCCTATTGCGTCACCGCAGGCCTTGTCACCGATTCTACTCTTCGGCTTTGCTTCGAGCAGTAATACCTTAAATCCCTTCTCAGCTATTTTTTTAGCGGCTACGGCTCCGGTCGTAGCTGCGCCAACTATTATGACGTCGTATTCCACTCTGTTTATCAGTTTTTAGTAACCCTTAAGTTTTTTCGGCTTTTTTTTGTTTACAGGTATTTCGGCCGGTCAGCGCAAAACGCAGGCTTTCTGAGAGAATGGAAGATTTCACCCTTCAGGGCCTGCTAAGAGGTCAGAACTTCGCTTGCCACCAAAGCGATCCAAGAGTCCTTCAAGCCGATATATTACTGAACTTTTTTTGACCTCGAAGCAACCTCCAAGCTCTGCTCTAATCGCGGAAACACTAAGCGCGACCTGAAGCCTTCAGAGCGGATATATCGCTGCGGTGTCTGCGGCCTTATCATAGAGGAATTACAACGCATCAAAAAACATAAGGAATAAAGGATTGATAAAGGTAGGGCCGGTGCGGCCCGATTGGCCCGTGGGGATCGCTATCAAGCCCGCGCGGTATGCGGGCAGGCGTCGGTCGTCGAAGCAGGAAGCCTCACCCGTGAGGGAGAGGTAGTTCACTTTAGTCGACGAGGAACCGCAGCTAACTTTCCTGAAATTCTAGCCTCTCTCGCTCAGCGGGTCGCAAAGGATAAAAGATATTTGTATACAATCAGTAGAGTTCGACATGTATTATACGGGTAAGGGCGACGATGGTTCGACCGAAATAACGAGAGGAGAAAGGCAAAGAAAAAGCAATATTGCTTTCGAAGCGATTGGTACACTTGATGAACTAAATAGCCAAATAGGAGTTGCCCGGATTTACGTATCCGATCAGACGATAAAAAATGAGCTTTTAGAAATACAGAATGACCTATTCGCCATAGGGGCAGATCTGTATTACGCATTTAACGGTCAAGATAAAATAACTTTCAAAGCAGATCGCATTAAGGCATTAGAAGATGGAATAACGCGGATGGGTGGTCTAATGCCGCCTTTAAAAAGTTTTGTTATACCTGGGGGTGGGCTTGCATCGGCTTACCTTCACCTAACGAGGGCTGTAGCAAGGAGAGCTGAGCGTGATCTAGTAAAGTTATCTGACGTATTAAAAATTAATCAGGCTACCTTAACGTATATGAACAGGCTTTCATCTTATTTATTCGTAGCCGCGTTGTATTCAAATTATGTTGCTGGTATAAAGGAAATTAATCCGCATTATTAGCGGCTAAT
Source organism: Thermoproteati archaeon (assembly GCA_023256375.1). Lineage (GTDB taxonomy): Archaea > Thermoproteota > Thermoprotei_A > Marsarchaeales > UBA168 > UBA168. The sequence continues at coordinate 7,339 of JAGDXE010000018.1, forward strand.
TTGTTGATTGGGGCGATTTTTCTGCATTAGTTTCCTCCGGTTTCCAATCAGGTCCGTTTACAGCCGCATTTATTTCATCGGATAAGAAATGGTCCTTTACTACGACCGTTACTTTCTTTACGTCCGGGATGGCCGATACCCTATCCTTTATATCAAGTGCAATTGAGTAAGCGAATTGAGCAGGGCAAAACGGGGTTGTGAGGTGAAACTTAACGTTTACGCGGCCGTCTGTGCCCACATTTATTTCGTCCACGAGGTTCATTTCAACAATGCTTGCCTGAACCTCGGGGTCCACCACGTCTTCGATGCTTTTAAGCACCTCTTCTTCTGTCACCATATATTACCTTTTTAGCCTCGGCATAAAAACGATTCGTTCAAAAGATAAGCTAAAATACTTTCTTCCTGTTTGTATTATATTGAGTGCGATTATTCCAACCTATCCAGGCGCGATTTATGTATTCGAGGCAAAAATCGTTGTAGCAGTAGTACTGATCTTCGGCTTTTTTTACGCAGTGAAGAAGATCAGAGGCCTAGGAAAAAAGAATACATTTTAACGGATTAAATTTACGGGGTTCCATTTTAAATTAAATTTTAGAGCAACTAGTTGAAAGTGGCGGTTTCCGCCGAAAATTCTATAACCTCCACCCCGATACCAGTATGGAAGAACATTTAGACTTTTACTTGACAAAAGTAGGTTTTTCATTTCCTGGAAATGGGGTCAGCCTAAAAGATTCAAAATACATCCTGTTCGGTGTCCCCTTTGATTCGGGGTCTTCAGCATATCCTGGATCAAGGTTCGGTCCATTAGCGCTAAGGCAGGTCGTGCAAGGAATGGAGCTTTGGTCACAATACTTCAGAGTTGACCTTGAAAACATGTTAATTTACGATGCCGGTGACGCGGCTATCAGTCATGGTGACTTCAGGCAAAGCGCTGAAGTCATTGAAAAGGCGATTAAGTCCATTGCGTCGATCAAAAAATTTCCTATAATGGTTGGAGGTGAGCATACTTTTACACCTTATGCAGCCACTGCCCTAGGGGCTGATTCATTAATTGTATTAGATGCCCACGCCGATTGCCGCAAAGATTTTTTGGGTAATCCGTATTCGCACGCGTGCGCGACGCGGCTTTGGCTTAGCTCCGGGGGTAAAAAAGTCCTACAGATAGGAATTCGCGCCACAAGTAAAGAGGAACGCGACTTTTGTGCAGAAAATGATGTAGTGCAGATTTCGCCCTTTGACGTAAGAAGAGAGAGTAGCCAAGAAATTATCAAAAAATTTGTTCAACAGTCCCACGCGCTGTACTTATCCATAGATATGGATGCGTTTGATCCGGCTTTCGCACCTGGTGTAGGCACGCCGGAGCCCTTTGGTTTATTTCCAGTCGACGCATTTAGCGTGTTAAATTTATTGAAAGAGAGTAATGTGGTTGGATTAGACGTTATGGAACTTTGTCCTCCAAGGGATCCTTCTTTCATAACTTCTGCACTGGCAGCGAAATTAATAATGGAGTTTTACGCGTCCAGGGAAAAATAATGGTTTTTAACGGAACGCTATTTATTCCGTCGGTTTAACATATTTGTTGAATTAATGCTTGAATCTCTTACCGGCAAGGTATACGTAAGATTTGAAGATGTAATAATTTCGTGGGGCGTGACTCTCCACTTTCTTCCTAATAAATCGGTTGGTCTTCTGGGCTACATGCCGAGTGGTCGCCCTTCGGTGCGGTAACCCTTGCACTTTGAGTGTAGCCCACGCATTTATTAGTGGCATAGAAATTCAGCTCACGCAGCCTACCTTCGGCTATCTTGTCATTATCTCATATTTTGTAAGTTTTATCTAACTTGTGAAATTTGCGACGCCCTATTGCTTAGTTTTATAAAAACTCTTCCGCCACACCTCGGGCACTTGAATTTTGATATGAGTAAACCCGAGGCCTTCCAATCTTCATCGGTAAGGATGTAGCCGCACTTTATGCATTGATAAATAGGATATTGACTGTGTTCCATACAATAAATAAGAAATCCTTATTAAGGCTTTCACATTATTAAATTGGGCTTGAATAGCAATATGGACGAAGGTTCTAAAATAATCGGCGCCTCCGATGAAATAGGTATCTGGGAAGATTTAATTAAAGAACAACAAAAAATTGAGGTTAAGGTAGAAAAAAGCAAGTATAAGAAGGATGTAACTGTGATCAGCGGCTTTACTGATCCTTTGGAGGCTAAGCGGATAGCAAGCTTGCTAAAGAGTAAGCTCGCTTGCGGTGGAACGTATAAAAATAACGCGATAACGCTTCAGGGGAACCACCTCGGTAGGGTAAAGGATATATTGATTTCTGAAGGGTATCAGGACTCCAATATAGTAATAATGCCGTAAGCGCGTTTTCTCTTAAATTAAAAATTTTTTATTTATTATCTTCCGTCTGCGCGGGTTTTGTTTCCTCTTCGCCTAATCCGCCTATATTTAATCTTGAAAGCATTTCTTTATATCTATTTCTTACCGTTACCTCAGTAACTTGAGCTGCCATTGCTATTTCCTTTTGAGTCCTTCTAGTTTTCGTTAGTAAACTGGCTATGTATATCCCAGCGGCTGCCAGGCCAGCTGGGTCTTTACCAGCCGTTATGCCGCTTTCCTGAGCTTTTTTAATGACTTCCGCCGCGGTTTTTTGGGTTTCAGCGCTCAAGTGAAGTGGGCTCGCTATTTTTGCTACGTAATCTACTGCGTCTGGCACTGGCACATTAACGCTGTTTTCCCTTAACAGCAGGCGATAGCAGCGGGCTACGTCCTTTCTGCTTGCTTGAGTATAGTTGCTTATTTCATCTAATGATACCGGGTTTCTGAGCTTTCTGCAAGCGGCGTATATGGCCGCTGCAATTACTGATTCTATGCTTCTACCCCTTACCATTCCGCTTGTAGCAGCCCTATTGTAGATCACGGCCGCTTCATTTCTTATAGACGTAGGCAAACCTAATTGGGAGACTATCCTATCCAGTTCGTTAAGAGCCTGTATGAGGTTTCTATCGTGGCTTCCCTGAAGCCTTGAACGAACCTGCCACTTTCTGATTCTTTGCAGCTCAATTCTTTTTTTTACTCCCATTTTTCCTCCTAAGTTGTATATGTCCTTTGTATCAATCGTTGTAGATAGTTGAGCCGCTCCAATCCCAGGAATCGTAGGCTCACCTACTCTGCTTCTTTGGTCCCGTTCCTCCTTGGTAAACGCTCTCCACTCTTGGCCGCTATCCATGGCTTTATCGCTTATTACGGTACCGCAATCAGCGCATATAGTTTCTCCCCTTTCAGGGTCGAATATTATATTTGTGCTTCCGCACACTGGGCACACGGCGTTCTTGACTTTTATTTTGGAGCCTAATCCATCCTCTTCCTCATTGTCTTCCAACAAAAACACCAACTAAATATTTATATACCCATTATTTAAGCCTATCTGTTTTGCGCACGGGTCGCAAGGCATTTAAGTGTTTTTCCGTTAATAGAAGTTTGATATTCGGAATTCCCGCTTTAACGCTGGGTGGAATTGGATTGGTTATCGCGGCATACGTTCTTCTTATTCTCTCTTCAATCTTGTACTTAATAAAGGAAAAACCCTTAGATTTTAAGTTAAGAGAAGTAAATTATGTCCCAGTAACGATCGAGATCGCTACATATAATGAAGGTTTACTCGTACGCAGATCGATCCTATCAATCAAGGAATTAATCTACCCAAAGGAATTATTGCGCGTCTTAATATTGGACGATAGCGACGATCGGCTTTCTTTAGGGGCAGTTGACGCTGCGGCCCAAGAGCTAAGAAATAGTGGAATAGCGGTTGAAGTAATTAGGAGACAAAGCCGGGAAGGAGGTAAACCCGGCTTTCTTAAGCAAGTTGAAAACTTAGTATCTACACCCTATATTTTTATAGTAGATGCCGACTTTAGGCTCGAACCGGACTCTCTCGAGAAGGCTATTTCATACGCCTCATATAACGACTTCTCTTTTTATCAGCTTCGTTGGTCATTAGAGGGTAACGGATTGATAAGCGACATACAAAGGTTTCTTCTGCAATTTCACTTAAGCGAGGAACAAGAAAAAGTATTTTCCTTAGGTTTACCAGTAAAGATAAACGGAAGTTGCACCTTAATAAAAACTAAAGATTTAATCAGTATAGGAGGGTGGAATCCCAATACGATAACCGAAGATTTAGACTTGGCGATAAGGTTTTACTTGGCGGGCAAAAATGGGGCGTACCTACCCTATTTGGGGGGCACTGGCCTGACAACGCCCTCTTTCGGCTCCCTCTTCAAGCAGCTCGATAGGTGGGTTGTGGGGGATGCCCAGGCTTTAAAGGCCTATGGACTTAAAATTATTAAGTCAACGAATTTTAGGCGTTCTGTGTTAGCGTTTATTTATTTGTTTAACTATATATTTTCGTTTTTTTCTGTGTTAATAATATTATCTGCAATAATTAGTTATTATAGTTTACCTAATTACGGTTATTATGCACTATTAGGATTACCTATTCTAGGCTTTCTTCCAGTCTTATTTAAACGTGAGTATATTCCACTTTATATTGTATCGTTTGCTTACTCAATATTTATGAGCATGTTTCTCGTGAAGGGTCTGATAAAGGGAGAACATGAATTTAAGCGCACTCAAAAGTATAAATCGAGGGTTAGCAAATGGGGCCTTGACCGCATAATGGCCGCTTGTTTATGCATTACCACAATGATTTTGAGCATTTTAGGCCTTACCATAGGCCGGTTTATTCCAGCCACGGTTTTCCTTATTTACGCGGTTTCATTCGCTGTAGTCACAGCATTCTGGTAAAGTTTTTCTAAATCATTCTTTTTCTCTTTTTTCCGTAAAGTCTTTCGTATACGGCTGCAATCATGAACGGGAATATAACGGTTATATCTCCTTCTACTGTTTGGTGTTTGGCTTTTTCGTTTACTTTTCCCCAGGATATGGCTTCTCTGAGCCTAGCTCCTGAAAGCGACCCATCCCATTCTTGGGCGGTTGTAATGTATACAGCGTAATTTAAACCATCTTTGAACTGATTCCACCATATCGTGTGGTGTTTGGATATACCCCCTCCCAGTATTATAGCCCCGCTCCTCTTATTGGAATAAACGATGTCCGAGAGGTCTTGTTCGTCTAAAAATAGGTTTAGCTTAAGGTCTTTATGCATTTGCCAGAATAGCCAAAGCTGGTAGCCGAATGCACCATCAAAAGGTCCAGGCACGAAGATGGGTATCTTATTTTTATAAGCTTGGTACACTATGGAATTCTCCCTTTCTACCTCATTTCCTAGTTTTTCTCCTACGTCCCATATGAGTTCCTTGGTTGAAACCTCTTTCTTCTCTTGAAATATTGAAGAGAAGATCGGCTGTAGCTTCTTCTCTAAAATTATACCGTAACTTTCATTGGGAACAAAAATATTTCCAAGCCGGTTTATGCCCTTTCTCCTTAACTTTACGTCGTCTGCCAAGAAGTCGCCGTGATAGTAATCTTCCCATACTCTAGCTAAATCATGGTCTAGCGTACCGCAGGTAGTTATGACTACGTCAACGAGCTTTTCTTTTAACAAGCTCGCTATTACGCCTCTAATTCCAGTAGCTATTATGTCAGCTGGAAAGGATAGAAATGTTACCGACTCCTGATCCTTCAGCATCGCCTCAACGATATTGGTTGCCACCGCCAGTTTTTTCGCGGTAAAGCCCCCCGCGTCCCCATAAGAGTTAATTATATCGTTTGCGGTCATCTCGGAGTTAATCCTGATATCGCGTACTGGTTTCATAGGTAAAGATTTGGCGAGCAATATAACTTTTGTGAATTATAATAACGAATACGGCATTGGATCGTGAGTATTTTGCCATTAATTAAATAAATTAGCGTCCTCGGTTAGTATGGATTCGAGCGAGCTCCTGCGAAGCAAATCGCTTTAAGATTGAAGCGTGTTTTGAGCGTTGGCGGATTTTGACATGGGTTGTTTGGCGCGTTGAGGACGATCTTATTAACCTAGCTTATTGTGGACTAAAAAAGCCCTTACGTTTTGCCGATTCAGTCTTTCATCGTAGATACGGCAAAAATAGCTCTTATATGCATTATTTATTTGCGATTTTTGTCATCTTTTTATCAAGGTTTTCTTGTTCATCACAGGGCGTCGTTACGCGTATATGTACAAAGGTATATCTATCGCATTGGTTTGGGCGATTCAAAAAATTTTGGTAGGGGTCGATGGCTCCGGGGCGGCTTTCGAGGCAGCAACTTTTGCGGTGGACCTCGCGAAAAAAGTTGGCGCCGAGGTTACTTTCCTTGCTGTTGTAGACGAAGAAAACGTGAATAGATTGGAAAAATTTGGTATCGTAAAAAGGGCTACGGCTGAGGCTTCAATGGAAAGGGAGATGAAAAACTATACCGAAGAAGCTGCCAAAATCGCAAAATCGAAGGGAATTGCGTGCGATGAGATCGTTAAGACTGGTGACGTAGTTCAGACAATAATTGACACTGCAATGCAAGGCGGATATCAATTGTTGATTATAGCGTCTAGAAAAAGGGTCAGCCTTGAGAGAATAGCCAGCGGTGAGCACACTTTAAGGCTGGTAGACTTTTCACCGATACCCATATTAATATATAAAAGTAGTGTGACTTGAAAATGGAAAATGGATTGGCGAAGCTGGAAGAGAGGTACTTAGCAGCCGTGTCTGAAATAGAAGCAATGGCGAGAATCATGAAAGAAGATTTGAGAAAAAAAAGCGCGAGCTTAATTAAGGCTATCTTAATAGGCGTCATATTATTATCTTTATCTTCGGCCGTGGTATTTGCCTCGCCGATAAATTCTACGGCAGTACCTACTAACTATGGTTTAATGAAGGGGTATATGGCTATTGGTATGGGTCTTGCGGTTGGCCTGGCCGGAATAGGAGCGGGACTGGCGATAGCCGCTGCAGGCGCATCTACGGTTAGTGCGACCGTTGAAAAACCCGAAACTTTTACCAGAGGGTTTATAATAGTTACCTTGGCTGAAGCATTAGCTATTTATGGATTAATTGTTGCAATCTTGATCTGGATTTCGTTTTGAGTTAAAAGAAAATTTCTTTATTTTTTAAACGGCTCCGATTGGTGTTTTTAGCTTTTTTGCCTTACCTTATTCCGTTATGCTTTTTAGTGATTAAATAAAAGAGTTGATTTGGCAGCTGGGAGTTTTGCAAGGTACGCACTAATGGTAGGCGTACCAATAGTATTTGTGGCACTTTTCGCTTTCAACTTGAGTTATCTTTTATTGCCGGTCATGATCATTTATTTCGTGGGATTCCTTGGGTACTCCATTTACGTTGCCGCAAAAGGGCAGCCCCTCCTAATGGAAAATGCTAAGCTGGCTGCAGCCAGCAAGAAAAAAGGGCCTGTGCTGTTTAGGGGGCTTGCTGATGACGTAAAGAGGGCCATGGGGGGTAAGAGAGATAATGAACAAGAGCAACTAATGAAAAGATCGATTTATATGATGATGGCTACCCTTGCCGTATTTCTGGGAGGGATGTACGGCACGGATGAACTAGCCTCCTTAATGGGTTGGGGCCATTTGAGTTGGTACAGGAGCTGGTACTCTTACGCTGTTGGGGTAACGCTGTCGGTCGTGATGTCATTGATTTTTCAGTTTAAGTGGAAAATGCTGAGTCAGACTACACCAGCTGCCACTCCGTCGTCTTATATAGTTACTTCGAACGGCATCGTTTACGATAACAATGGGATGACCGTAATTTTAAAGTTTCCGTTGTATAAGTTGGAGGAAGTCGGAGAAAATTGCCTAAAAGTGGAAGGCGAGAAGACGAAGTCTATGGCGTTGCCGTCGGCAGTTAAGCTGTATACCACGAAAAGGGATGAGCTAAAGAAAATTCTCAGTCAATACATTAAAGAGGAAAAAGAAATGGTAGAAAAAGCTGAGGAGAAAATAAAACGTTCCAATAAATAAAATAAAATAAAAAAATATTTAAAAATTTTATTTTAGGTATTTTTCCAGCCTTTTTTCAGCGTCATCCCAGTTTACTACGTTCCACCAAGCGTCTATGTATGAATTTCTATTGTTCTTATATTGCAGGTAGTAGGCGTGCTCAAACTCATCAACGATTACTACTACTGGTAGCTCGGCTATGTGGTTCATAAAGTGGTTTTCAAACGTGGTGAATTCCAAGTTGCCGGTTTCAGTATCATAATACAGGACGGTCCAGCCAGTGCCAGGCAATGACCTCATAGCCTCGGTGAATATCTGCTTAAACTTGTCGAAACTGCCGTATTGGGTAGCAATTAAATCCGCCAGCTTTCCTCCGGGTTTCCCGCCTCCTTTCCCATTAGGAGCCATGTTCTGCCAATAAAGGGAATGTAGCTTGTGCCCATTAACGTTGAAAACCAGGTTTCTGATTACGCCTTGTATATCGTACCCAGAGATTTCTCCTCTATTTATCTTTTCAAGCTTTTCAAGAGTTGCATTAGAGTTGGTAACGTAACCCTTATGGTGACCATTGTAGTGGACATCGATTACCTGACCGCTTATATACGGTTCTAAAGCATCTATCTTGTAAGGCAGCGGTGGCAATTCATACCTCTTAAAAGATTGTGACGATGACATTTTTCTCTAATTATGATCTTTGTAATAGATTTTAAACCTACCCCTTAACGGTTGCACTTTGACTCTAACGGGGAAGGGGGTGTAAGTCCGCCGGGGGGATGGATAGCCCCTTAGGATTATTAATGATGCTATGCGGTA
>JAGDXE010000004.1 GCA_023256375.1 Thermoproteati archaeon
TCTCCACCAAAACGTTAACCCCCGCGTTGAGCGCGTCAATTGTAACCGGCGCGTGGAATCTATGAGGAGTACAAACGCTTACCGCGTCTAGATCCATTGAAGAAAGCATCTCCTTGTAGTCTTTAAAAGTATTCTGAATCGCCCATTTAGTGCTGGTCCTAGTCAATGCGGTTTCGTCCACGTCAGCAATCGCTACTACGTCCACATCCGCGATATCCTTGTATCTCTTTAAGTGTTCATTCGCTATGCCTCCCGCCCCAACTACCCCTACCCTCAACTTTTCAGATGGCATGAAGAATGCTCGGCGCGGGCAATTAAACTTTTGCTTAGGAGTGCTGCGTTGTATAATTCTCATGGATTTAAGGGCCTTTTCATTAACGAAAGAAAAATCCAAAGTTCCTAATAAAAATCGATTTTCCGCAAAATGCTTGAGTAAAAAATTATGCCCAATTTTTAATCTATGTAACAATGCAGCTTCGAGATTAATAATAAGCCGATCAAATAACGTAAGGGATAAAAATTCGAAGCGCGCTCCTTCCCCCTTATGTTCCCGAGGCGTCAGCCTTCAACACACCTTAAGGTTCCGCCGACCCTAAAAATTTTGGCTTACTAAAGACAAAAAATCAGCTCAACAAATCTTACATTAGTAATAGGCCCAAAGCGCGTTCAACGCGCCGAGGGCACCGTTCTCATCAAAAAATTATCGTTGCATTTTTTCTGAAACGCTGCTTAAAGCCTTAAGCATAGCCTTCACGATCATTTTACCAGATTCTTTATTAAGCGGCAAAATTGCTCCCCGGTATGCCCGCAATTCGTCCTTGGACTCATATATTTTGCGATCAGGAATGTGGCCAAGCCAACCGTTTGAATTATTCGCGATTAAAGTATTCGCAAAAGGCGAACCAAGCTGAACGGTTTCCCCTAATGAGCTGAATAACTCTCCCTGAAAGCCTACGATCGTTACTTGATTAGATAAAGCAAGTACTTGGACCTCGCTTTGGACAAATCCGGTTCTGTTTTCGTTCAGCTTCTTAAGCCATTCCTCTTCAAGGTATTCGGCCCTATCCAAAGCACCTGAGCCGCGAAAACTCTCCGGACTAGCCCTAGCGTTTTCTATTCCGCCGTAAAATTTTTCTAAGGGCAGGTTAAGCTTGACGCTTTCGGAAACCACGACGGGATTAACCTGGTCGCCGTCAGGAAACGTGCATTCCGCTAAAATTTTTCCAATTTTTTCGGAACGCGAAAAACTATCGGTACGCTCAGGGTATTCCAATGATAAAGGGTAAATTTCGCCGCTAGCCCCGTTTAAGAAGAGCGCTTCTTCTCCTTGCGTGCCTTCATATTCTTTGTAAATATACGATGGATAATCCCCAGATATGAAGTCGTTTTCCAAGCCCGAGGCAAAAGGGTGGCAGCTAAAATTTATCAGCGATATCCTATTAGTGGACGTTTTAATGTGAACCGCGAAAACTGAGTCGTCGGCCTTTTTTTCGGGGTAAATCGCGTTTAACGCCAGCCCCGGCGCGCGCGCCCCCTTAAAATAAAGGGAAGCCTTCTGGGGTGAAGCCAACCCCTCCACCGCCTCCTGAACCCTTTGGTGAACGTAAGAAGCGTAATCGGAATTCGCAGTTTCCTTTCTGGAAAGCAATACGGCCGGTGCCGAGACCGCGTGAGTAGCGATTAAGGCTACCTGTTCAGGCTTAACACCCAAATTATGAGCGGCAGTCTCCTTCGAGCTATCAACAAAATCTCTATCGAAAAGAAATGCGTCACAAGAAATGAGGACAAAATCTTCTTTTCCAACAAAGCGGATAGCTTTGCAAAAAATTTTATCGCGAATACCTTTACTCTTACCGCCGTTTGTTGATGCGGGCATCTCTACGGGGAAAGGAGGAGTTATATCCGTTTTCGAAAACGCAACCTGCAACCTAATATCTCGCTAATAAAAAAGCCATTTTAAAGACCTATCGTTTTTAAACCGTAACTCCCCCTCGTCCTCTAGCCCTCGCCTTACGGGAAAGCTTCACACGCCTTTTTAATCCAAGCAAAAGGAAATAATTGATAGATATAGGTTCTAATTCGCTCCGAACTGTAAATGGCCCACAAGAATAGCCGTTATCCAACACTTCATAGATAGCGCCCTTAGCCAAAAGCATAAATTAACGGAAAATTAGCCTTCGGATAATTCAAGAAATCGTGATAATGATTTTGAAGATACGCAGATTTTTCGCGCCTACTAACTGACATCCTCTCATCACTGAAGGATAAGCTTCTTGCTTCAGCGAAGCATAGCTATTACCCTGGCGTTTCAGGTATTCCGCCGGAGGTATCTCCAGAGGCGTAAATTTGCGATAGAGAAAGATAATCCATCTCCGCGGGGAGTATTACCAAGAGGTATCTCCAGAGGCGTAAATTCGGGTTGAACCATGCCTACTTTTACACAATTCAAATCCCTTTGGACTTTTTGGCAATTCATGCTTTGTTGCATAATACTGATGAAATTTTAGCGGGTACTGCTTTGGCGTGAGCAAAACAGGGAGAAAAAACCAAAATTCCTCATGAAGTCTGATTTCTCGCAAAATCCTTGAGCAAATTCATGAACGATTTCCGAGTTATGCAACAAAGCAGCAATCATCCCGTCCCTGAAAGTCGGAGCTTTCTTGTCCATAATCAGTAAAGCCGTATTGTTGCCTTCTCTGAAGGCCTAACTCCCTTAAGTATTCTCCTACTGATGTTGCCTTTTGATGAGTACGCCCGAACCCACGGGCGCATTAACTGATAGCGCAATTGGTCTGCATTTTACCATTAATGCGTGATAAACTGGTACAATGGGTTCCCCTTCAGTAAGTGTCTCGTAATTTGCCATCCCCTTGGCGTAGACAAAATCGTATTCATGCTCAAAATTTTCCCAAGTTATACCTATCGCTTTAGGTTCGTAATAAGCCGCGGAAAGCCTTTCTGGCATCTCGCTTGCCAACTCCCGTTCGGTAACGTCGTTGAGTAGAGGGATTTTCTTGGCGAAAACTTCCACATCAGCGTGATATGACATGAACTCAGCGAGCTTCAAGTCAAAAAGGTGCTCGCCCACATTATCTAGAACAAAAGCCACGCGCGTAGCCTTATTCAAATCTTCCCACAGTTGATGCGTGTGATCTATTACTAGAGGGGGAAGGGGAGAACTCAGCAAACGATCACTTACCGTATAGCCCTGTACATCGAATTCTAGGCCATTTGCGGCAATAGAAAGCCTAACGAGCTCTCCAAAATCGCCTTCGCTATTGCGATCAAACTTCTTCGTGATCGATTTGAGAGCGCTCTTAGCAATCACGTTTGCTTTTTGCTTTACCTGAACGTAGGGATCATCGTTACCAGTCTTCGATTTAAGCATTTGCATGTCTACGTATTCAAGCTTTGCCGGCACGGCCTCCTCATTAAAGGCCTCATTTAAATTCGTTATGACCTGCTTGACAACAGTAAACTTAGTAAGCTCGTCAGCGCCGCTTTTTTCAAGGGCGCTAAGAGCGCGATTCATAAGACAAGAAGCACAGTCCGCTTTAACTTTCAACTTGATCTCCTCTGGTAACCGCCATAAAAAAGGCTCCGCTAGCTTTTTGCTGCCTATCCAGGATGCTACCTTCTTTATTTACTCTAGGCCTGCCAGTTTCTGGATCTCTTCTCATAGTAATTCCAACCTCTTTAAGAAAACTATTTACACCATCTAACACTTTCGCCGGCCGTTTGGCCAGCCCATTTTTACCGCTTTCGCCTTTGAAAATAATCATTGAATCAGCGGTTGACGTTAGCAGTAATAGGTCGTGATCGACTAAAAAAGCCGTTGCCCGCCTAGAAGAGATCATCCTTTTTATAGCCTTTCCTATCCTGAGCCTCTCTTCTACGTCCAAGAAAGCGCTGGGCTCGTCTATCAGGTAAACATCAGCGGCTCTCCCCAAGCACAGCGCAACGGCAACTTTTTGAAGCTCGCCACCGCTAAGAGAGGAAATATTTCTAGCCCAAAGCCGTTCTATTCCCAAAGAATCAATAACTTCTGTCTTATAAAATTCTTCTCTCATAGAATCTTTTACCTCTTCCATAGCTTCCGCAACGGTCTTATTTATGGGTTTCAGCATTTGAGGTTTATAAGAAAGCCTTAGTCCTGATGTAGGTACAACTCCCTGGTCGGGCTCCACGAGGCCGGCCAGCATTTTTACAAACGTTGTTTTACCAGTACCGTTGCGCCCTAAGAGGGCAATAACACTTCCTTCCTTGGCCTCACCTTCTTCGGTAGATAATTGGAAATTTCCTAAAGTTTTTTTCATGGGCGCCCAACCAAACACTACTTTACCAACATCTTCTTTTTCAAGACCTACATCAAAAAAGTCAATACTACCTTCCCTTAACTTTGTATTCTCTTCGGGTAGGTAACCCCTAAGGAAATTATTAATTCCATTTCTAGTGCCGTAGCTTTTGCTAGCCATACCAAATACTCCTGGCGTTCCGTAGACGATGGAAACGTAATCAGATAAGTAGTCCAATACTATTAAATCGTGCTCTACTACAACTGAACTCTTACCATTACCAACCCTTTCTCTTATTTTTTTAGCTGCAGTTAGCCTCTGAAACACGTCCAGGTAACTAGATGGCTCGTCTATCAGGTAAACATCAGCTTCGCGAGACAAAGCCTTAACTAAGGTAATCATTTGAAGCTCGCCACCGCTAAGCTGATCAAGCCTCCTCTGGAGAAGGTCTCTCAATTGAAGATCGCTGATCAAGAAATCGGCGTATTTTCTTTCTTTTTCATCGAGGTCAGAGAGAAGTGCTTCAACTGTTTCAGCCGTGCCACCTTCTTCGGTTGAATCGCCTATTATTTGGGATTTAACCGAGACCCTTATCTTACCCGAAGCTAAATTCCCAAAATACGGTTTAAGCTCTGATCCCTTAAAGAAATCCGTTAGATCGACCTGATTACCGCCAAAGTTTGGCTTTAGCTGCCCAGAAAGTATTTTCATTGAAGTACTTTTTCCCGCCCCGTTCCTTCCAATTATCCCGTTTACGAAGCCAACTTTTACTTCGGGTAGGCCGTAGAGCGCAAAAGCATTCTCGCCGTAGCGATGAATTAACTTTTTACTCCAGTAATCAGCTAAATTAATTATAGATATGGCCCCATAAGGACATTTGTGAACGCAAATTCCGCACCCGATGCACGTAGTTTCATTTATACGGGACTTTCCATTTTCGCCTATCCATACGGTTTTACTCCCTATCCTATTAACGGGACAAAAAGTCACGCACGGAATACCGCAAAGCTTTGAATTGCAGAGGTCGTCATCTACAGTCGCTAACCTCAAGAAAAATCCCCTAAATTATCAAAACTCTTCTCCTTCTCCCCAGCCTTCTTCCTCTTCTTCCTCTTCCTCTTCGTCTTCGTCCTCTTGGTCAAGTTCGCCAGAGCTGAAGGACTCTAGCACGTATTCCCTCTCTTCTTCACTTTCCTTTGGTAACTCTTCGGTAAGCAACTTAATTTTCTTTTTATTATCCATCTTGGTTTTTTCGACGTAAATTTCCTCTTTTGCCGGCTCTTTGTAACCGCACTTCTTACAAACCAAGTAAACCTTACCTTTCTCTTTAATGGGTACTAGCACACTACCGTCCTTAGGGCAAAATTTCATTTGCCACCACCCATAAAGTATGTAACCATGACTAAGCTATATTTCACGATTATCATCAAAAGATTAATCGCCCAACTTATATAAAAGCCTTTACTAAACAAATTACATAAAAATAATTAGTGGGTAGCTATTTTCGCGACAAACTTCAAAAAAATCGTTTCGATTTTCTTACCAAGTATATTTCGTAGAGCGAGACAATGAAAAGTATCATTCCAAAGGCGAAGCTCAAACCCCAAACGGCATCCCTAACCGCGTAATAATCCATATAGAACATGGAGGTTTTAGTTTCCGTATCCAAAATATACAGGTGATACTGATAAGCGATTGGATTACTGTACTTTTGAGGATATAAAAGCATCATAACTATAGATATTATGAAAACCACTGAAGGAAAGGCTATATTTTTTCCTCCTTTCTTCTTATTTACGTAGTCTACAACAGCCACAGCAATCACCAGAATAGCTAATACGCTATTAACTTCAAGAACCGCGTAATTAAAGTGATAAAGTTGCGTCTCTTCTGCGGGGATGAGTATTAAATCAAGGAACCCGATAATAACATTTAATATTGCCAAGGACTTTGGCGAGCCCGTCTTAAGCGTTCCCGCTTTATTCGACAATTTTAGGTTCGAGAACCCAAAGGCCTAGGTTTTATGCTTTTTGGTGATATTTTTAATTTGAATATGTAGAGTTCAGCTAAAAAGCCGTTAGCCAACGTTTAGACCGACGCGTATTTTAAAAATAAACTATTAATCAAAGTAAAAAGATTAAAAAAGCCAATTACGCGCTTTCCTAGTCTGAACAAAGCGGTCCTTCGCATACTCTTTCCAGAAGCAGTTAACGCTATACTATCCAAAACTTGAAGCATTTCCACATTAATTCGGCCTCTTCCCCGCTGTAGAAGTCGGCGACTACCGCTCTCTAAAAACTTCTCTAAAATCCCTGAAAACATTTCGGTGGCTTATAGTTAGGTCGTACTACGTTATAGTACAAGCGCTATCAAAACCCAGCTTTCTATAAATATCCACCGTATGCATTCGAGCTTGCTTAAGTATACGCAATTCGGGCATTAAGTGCTTGCCATTAAAACTGGTCGCTTCTGTGCGCGATTAATCACAACTTTTATAGTTTTACCGTCATAGCTAAGCGGAGAATAAGGATACCCTGTTCCCGTAAAAAACTTCATCATCCATTCGT
Source organism: Thermoproteati archaeon (assembly GCA_023256375.1). Classification (GTDB taxonomy): domain Archaea; phylum Thermoproteota; class Thermoprotei_A; order Marsarchaeales; family UBA168; genus UBA168. Next base: position 6,863 of record JAGDXE010000004.1, read on the forward strand.
AGAAATGAAGCCTCATACTTTGTATGAATACTAGTAAGGCTTCAAATATCATGACTACGAAGTTGCCCAGCGCAACTACAAGCCAAAACATAGCCCAACCAAAGTAGGACCCCCCAAAAAATCCCAGAGCCATCCAAGCTACAACAAAAATCACGAGCATGAGGGCTAGGTGGGCAACCGCCATTGCCAAAAGCCGTAAATAGGAAAATGTATTCGATATAAACGATATCGTGCTCTCGACGGCTTCCATTAAACCCTCAACTACGTAGCCTTTTATCCCAAAACTCGATGCAAAAAAAGGCGATGCGTAAATCAATAAGAAGGGAAGTATAACTAGACCTACCCACAGGAATGCCCCAAAATCAGAAAAGCCTACTTTTTCTACTATTAAAACAAACGCTGACGGAAGTAAAATCGCCTTTGGTATATCCGATGAAATCGCGTGAAAACTCTCGCCTTTCTTTAGGTGGTTTACGCCCGATAGTATGAAGCCAGACGTCATTTGCGTTATGCCTACCGCCATCGCGAAAATCATCAAGCGAATAACGTAACCGCTAGTTGATGATGACACAATGGATGAGGGGTGCCAAACAGAAAATGGAGTGCCCGCAAACGGGTAAGAATTTACCCATTCGAATATATGAAAAGCCAAAGGATGGATTTCAAGCCCAAAAAATTCACCGAACAGTAGGCCCGATACTACTGCCGCAGCCCCTGAAAAAGCAATTATTATTCCAAGGTCCTTTAAAGCCCCCTTAGCTCTCTTCGCGAAGAAGACGCCAGCAATTAATAGAATTAAAGCCTGCCCAGCGTCTGGAAACATTATGGCAAATAACAACGGGAATGTTATGGCTGTTATCAGAGTAGGGTCTACTTCGCTATAGTCAGGCAAGCCCAGGCTACCAACTATTACGTTGAACGCCCGCACTAGATTCGGGAGCTTCTCAAGCGTAGGAGGCTTGTCTTTCTGACTAGCTTGGTGATGGAATGCAATAACGTCCGGAAATTGCTTTGTTATATCCAAAACGCGATCAAGAGAGCGTTTAGGCACAAATCCGGTTAGTAAACGCGTCCTGCTCGTAAACTCTTCTCCCGATCTCACTTCAAGAGATTGAAGTAAAAAAGTTGAAACTTCTGCGGCCCTCGCAGCTAATGGGTAGGCCTCCTCATTAAGATCACTTAACTTGGGTAAAAGAGCTTCTTTTTGAGCCTGGATACTAGAAATTTCTTTTTCAGCTTCCTCTTTGGCTTTTTTGGCGTTTGGATTTAGCCAGGCCGGATATTCAAGTTCAATCCCCCCTTGTTTAAGCGCGATGCCCATAACCTTTTTCTGCAAATCTTTTTGGAATATCAACAAGCTCGTAAATCCCTCAGCTGAAGAGCTTAAAACTAATGATGGACAAGGGAATTCAGGAATTCTTTCTTTGAACAAGAAAACAGCAGAGTCAAAGCCCTCACCTAACGAGGCAAAAGCGTTAAAGTCGAAGTCATCGGGAAAATAACGTAAAGATGACATCGCTTCTGTCATTTTCTTCTCTTGATCAGTTAATGAGGATAAAGCACTTTCTAGTTTTTTCTTTTCATATTCGTATTGAGTTAATTTTTCTAGATAATTATCCAGCGCGTCATCCCAGGACGATAATTCTTCGTAGGTTTTTGTAACATCTCTGCCCTTAAACTGTATAGCTTTAGATAATACAAGATTTGCCTTTTCCTTTAGTTCTATTGGAACATTTTGATTTTGCTTGCTGTAAAAGTGCAAAAATCCCCCGGTAGCCAACGCGTCTACTACGGAATCTACCTCATCAGCTGGAGCTATAAGCTCCACTACTTCCATAGTTTCCGGAAAGAGCATGAGTTTCAGTTCTTTCCAGCATTTAAGTTTTCATAGCAGTCTACTGGTTTCGCCTAATATTAGCGGTCAACCAGCCCCTGTCTTAAGAATTTGAAACCCCTACACCATAATAACGGGATCTACGTAATAAAGTTGAATAAGCGGCGCTTTTTTGCATAAAACTCATGAAATTATAACCGCCTTTTCATAAGCAAATCCAAGGCCAAAATCCGCTCATGAAAGTCCCTTGCCCGCGTAATTCACGAGAAAATTGAGAGGTTTTGGAATTGTGCAATAAGGCAGTAACCGGTAGTGTTTACGGGCATTGCAAGAAAGCCGAATGGGAGAGCATGAATTACGACGCAGAAGGGCCGCCGATTTTTGTAATTAGGTTTACTGCAGCCTGGATTACTCGGGGCCGCACTCTGGCAGGAATTCTTTCAAGCAGCAATTGGTCGTTAAGGCTTCGGCTGAGCAGAAGTTTTAAATTAAGCGGATTTTTTGGGCCTATGCGGAACTAACTGCTGAATTTTGTAGGTTGAAGATATAGCCTCGGGCACCTCGCGTTAGATACCGAACGCCATGCAGTATGGCCCGTTCGACGACCTCTAAAACCTGAAGCGGAATGGTAGAGTTGAGCCGGCCAGAGCAGTTTAAAAATGCGCGTTAGGTTAATTCTATTGAAGTTGGGGCGTAGATCTTAAGGTAAACCAGACTTTTGCACGAAGCTGGTCAGGTCATTTCCTAGAATACTTTACTGCTAAAATTGATGCCCCGTTTGAATTTTTTTATAATTATGTTATTAACGGGTTTTCCGGTGAAAATAATCTTTTTTTATCTCTTATAATACAAAAACACTTTTAGCTTATACGGTATTGTATTCGAAGTGTTTATGACTTCCCAGGAAAAAAATACAAATTTCTCAGACTTTTCTGACCCTGCAGGAAGCGGCCAAGCCTCAACACCTGTTTCGTCTCAAAGCGGGGCGGTAGCGAAACAAGCACTAGACGCTTTTGAAAAAAATTTTATGATTGCAATACCGGCTGTTGTCCTGTTTATTTCAGAAATAATTATTGGGGCCCTTCTCGGAATTACTACTATGGCTATTTATGGTGTACCTTACAGCTATCTCATGATTTACTCCCGTTTCTATGTGATTAGCTCATTATCTGCTTTTCTCGAGGGGCTGCTGACCGGCCTCTTTTCGGCAATTACTATAATAGAAGCCGACGCCGCGCTTTCGTCACAAGCTTTCTCTTTTGGCGCTGCGGTAAGCGCTTTAAAGGCGAGATTGAATCCAGTGCTTACTTTTTCAATAATTCTGGCGATCTTGGACTTACTATGGGTTTTCACCGGGTACTTAAGCTGGCTCTTGGACGGGCTAACGAATATGGTATTTCTTGTGATATTTTTAGCGATTTTAACCCACCCTGATACGACTGTAATGAACGCTATCTCAGAGGCGATAAAGAAAGTTTTGGGCTGGGTTAATAAAGACGCGTTATCCGTTTTAGCGTTGTTCTTGGCCGCAATATTTCTGGGTTTCCCAGTTCTAGAACTAGTTGCTATGCCAATCGCCGCGTTAATAGTGTTAATATTTTACGGCGAGGAAGCTCAGCCGCCGATACAAGCTCAACCACCAACCCCTCAGCAGCCCTCCCCTCAGGGGACTACAGCTCAAGCTTAGTAGCGCGTATTTTTTATCATTTAAACTTGGGAGTTTGGAGAGCCCGTCCCTTTTCGGGTCTAGGCATACTTTCGCAAACAAAATGTAGTCGTGTAAAGGTCGTTTTATAGTCAAGATTGGTTTAACCACGAGTGCTGAGAGACCGGCCTCACCGGAATTCAATATTATGAGGGAGTCGAGATTAGGAAGCCCGCCGTCTAGTTAAGGAAGAACCCGCGGCGGCCCTTAGGTCAGGCAGCTAAGCGTGCACTAGCGGACGGTATCTTACAGAGCCATGAATAAGAAGGCCACGAAGTAAGGGAAGAAATGAATTGCGAGTAGGATACAAGTTAAAAAGAGATATCGCGTACGCGGAAAGCCCTGCGGGTAAGCCCTTAGAAAGGCATGCGGGGCAATGCCGCGGCAAAGCCAACAACTTGGCCTAAAATGGCCCCGCACTCCTGAGTATTTGGCAATGGTATATCCAGGTCGCGCGTTGGCAAGGACGCGCGCCGCGGGCGCCGATACCGGGCAACGCTCGTGACGGGGACGACCTCGAAGCCCAAGGATTGAAATGCCGCAAAACCCTTTCCGACCGCTAAGGGGCAGCGAGCAAAAGCAGAGCCTCCAACGCTTTAGCTAAGAGCGTTTCAGATATATTCCTCACGCTTTTTAATAATCGTATTTTTTAGGTATGGAAATCGCGGTTATGTTACTTTTGGCGGCCTTGGCAATCGATTTGGTGTTTGGTGAGCCACCGCTTAAGCTGCATCCTGTAGTTTGGATGGGGAACTTTATCAAGTTTTTGCGGGGGGAGGGAAGAGGGCGCGCTTACGGTTTAGTTTTATTATTGGGGACGCTGCTTTTTTCGTGGTCCTTAATTTTTATTCCTTTATTTTTGGTGAGGATCGGTCTTCCATATTTGATTTATTTGCTTTGGTCCGTTTACCTGCTTAAGTCGTCTTTTTCTTTTAAATTAATGCGCTCTTACGTTAAAAAAATTGCTGAGTCGGCAGAGTCAGGTGATTTAGAAAGGGCTAGGGTTGCCACGCAGGAAATAGTAAGAAGAGACTTGAAGAATTCCGATGCTGGACACATAATTTCCGCTGCTATTGAAAGCCTAGCAGAAGGTGAAGTAGACGGCTTAATCTCTCCGATTTTCTATTGCCCAGTTGGTTTGATAGGCCCAATATCGCAGAGGGCGATAAATACGCTGGATTCTATGGTCGGCTACGCTTACGAGCCCTACGATAAGGTAGGCTGGGCGTCTGCTAAACTTGATACGATAGTGAATTATTTACCGGCCAGGTTAACCGCTTTATTTATTTGCGCTGGCGCCTTAATAGTAGGTTTACATTGGAAGCGCGCTATAAAGACGGCGGTAACGTCTCATAAGAAAACCAAAAGCGTTAACGGCGGATGGCCCATGTCATCCATGGCAGGCGCGCTTGGGGTAAGGTTAGAAAAAGAGGGCGAATATAGCCTCGGCGACGGCGAACTGCCTCAACCCTTTCATTTGCGCGAAGCATCAAAAATATTCGATGCGTCGTTTTTATTATTTCTTTTAATCTGGATCATAATATTACTGATAATTTAAAATATGATATAAAAAATTATTTCGCTCCTGCGTTGAGGGCATCTATTATGACTTCTGAGATTGTCGGGTGGCCGTGTATTACGGTAGCCAGTTGATCAGCGGTTGCCCCAAAAGTTATTGCGGCCGCTATTTCTTGTATGACTTCAGAAGCGTAAGGACCAAGCATCGTCGCGCCGATTATTTTATTGTTTTGGTCAATTATTATCTTTATGAAACCGTGCGTCTTACCCAGCGAAAGGGCCCTGCCGTTGGCGGCCATGAACGACCTAGCTATTTTGAAAGATATACCTTTGTTTTTCGCCTGCTCCTCTGTAAGCCCTACAGATGCGACTTCCTCGTACGTGTAAACGGACCTGGGCAAGGCCTTATCGTCGTATAATGCTTCCTTTCCGGCCGCGTTGAGCGCTGCAATAGGCCCCTGAACTAAGGCTACGTGAGCCAAACCCCCACCAGCAACGTCCCCTACGGCGTAAAGCCAGGGCAGGTTCGTCCTCATGTGCTTATCTACCTTTATAAATCTCCTGTTGAACTCGACGCCCAACTCTTCTAAACCTAAATTTGCCGTATTGGGTATCCTACCTATAGACATCATTACGTACTCTGCTTTGTAGCTCTCCGTTTTTCCGTTTCCTACGTCAGCTACGACTTCCTTCAGGCCATCGGAATCCTTTATTTCAAGTACTTTAGCGCCCACGTGAAATTCAATGTTTTTGAACTCATCTGACAGGGCGTCCTGAAGCGCATTTGCAATATCGGTATCTTCTAAAGGCAGAATGTGGGGCATCATTTCCACTACTGTTACCTTGACGCCGCACGCAGATAGAAATGTACCGAGTTCAAGCCCTTCTGGACCGGCCCCCGCTATTATTAGCGACTTTGGCGGTTCCTCCATGGCAAGGAGTATTTGGCTGTTAATTACGTTCTTACCCTCTATTCCCTTTATTGGCGGTCTAGATGGAGAAGAACCAGTAGCTATTACAACATTTTTACTTATTAGTACTTTGCCTTGATCTTGACCGCTTTCGATTTTAACCTTTCTCTCTCCAACTAATTTGGCCTTCCCCCTGTATATGGAGACACCGGCGTTTTGAAGCATAAAAGTTACTCCGCCTCTTAGTTTTGATACGATTTCATTTTTCCTACTCATCGCCTTTATGAAGTTCAACGCGATGTCGCCGTTAATCTCGACGCCGTACTCGGCTCCATCTTTAGCGTTAAGGTAGGCTTCGGTACTTGCGAGAAGGCTCTTGTTGGGTATGCATCCCCAATTAACGCATGTGCCTCCCATTAGGTCAGCCTCTATAAGGGCTACGCTTTGCCCTAATGAGGCGCTTTTAAGCGCTCCAGCAAATCCGCCAGGTCCTCCGCCTACGTAAATTATGTCGTACTCCTTTTCTTCCACTTTTTCGCTTACTAATGTTCCAGTTTGAGACATATGCTAAATTTCCATTCACTTATAAAGAAAGCGGTAAGAGGCGCTTAAGGGATCGTTGAGTTATAACTGCTGTCTCAGCTGTCTAATTAGTTCGTAGTTTTACAGGGGAGTCTAAATAATTTCGCTATCCCTCTGAAACTGGAAAAAATATTCATATGAAAGGCTTAAATTTACTCGGCCGATACAACTCGGTCAAAAATGGGTTTGCAGGAAACCATTAAGGCTATACAGGCGGATCCGAAGAACGCGCTAGTAGAATTCAAAGCTGATGTAAGAAACGTAACCGGGATTGAAGTGGTCGCGACAAGTAGGGACCACGCGATAATAGTTGATGAACCGGCTGATCTGGATGGGACAGACAAAGGCGCTAATCCAGTGGAACTCTTGTTACAGGCCCTCGGGTCGTGCAACACGATTGCCACTCTGGCCTTTGCGAAAGCGCTAGGCGTGAACGTTGAAGCTATATCGACAGAAGTATCAGGAAAGCTAGACTTGAGGGGATTTTTAGGATTAGACCCCAGCGTCAGACCGGGCGTATTGGAGATAAACATGAAGACCCATATAAAGAGTAATGACCCAAAAGAGAAAATTAATGAGTTAAGGGAATTCGCTGAGGCTCATTGCCCAGTTAAGGATACTCTTTCAAAAGGAACTAAAGTAAAAAATGAGTTAGTATTAGATTAATTTTTTTAAAAAATCATGATTCGATTATGGCTATGACTGTCCCAGCCTTTACTTTACTTCCGGCTTTAGAATTGATCTTCTTTATTTTTCCGGCTGCTGGTGCCTTAATTTCAGAGCTTACCTTTACAGAGTTAGCGGTTGCTATTACATCACCTTTTTGTACGGTATCGCCTTCCTTCTTTTTCCACTCTATTATCGTGATTTCGGCCGTTGGGCCTGTTCCAGGAGCCTTGACTTCTACATCCATTTTCGCGGGTAAATTAAAAATTCTTTTTTAAGTTTTTTCATTTGAAGCGCTGGTCAAATGAATTAAGAATTTTCTTCAAACCATTAAAATGGGGTTTTAAATAAATCCAATAGGCATTTATTAGGGCGTTAGTGAAAAGTATGGCAGGACTAGAAGACCTAATCAAGGGAACTTTTCCGACTAAACTGCTTTACTTGGATAACTCTTACTTAACGGCCTGCGACTGCGAAGTCCTAAAGACAGTTAGAGATGGAAAAAATCTTTACTTAATTTCTGATGCTACAATTTTTCACCCAAAGGCAGGGGGACAGCCTAGCGACGTGGGCACGGTGGCGTTCCAAGGAGAAAAACTCGAAGTAAAACGCGCGATGGGAGTCTGGAGCGAGGACGGGTTTCACGTAATTCATTTTGGTAAAGGGAATGTTCAGGTTGGAAAGGCTCATTTCGAAATAGACTGGTCCTCGCGTTATTTATACATGAAGAGGCATACAGCGGCTCATTTACTGGATCATTGCTTGATGGAGGCCACTGGTAAGAAGAGCGTGACACTGGGATCATGGCTAGGTGATAAGCCCTACGTCGATTACGCTGGCCAGGCCCCTTCTCTTCAAGATTTAAAGAGCGCAGAAAGGCTAGAAAATGAGTATATCGAGCAATCACTGCCGGTTACTTTTACGGTCGTACCCGCCGAACAAGCTGGGTTGTTAGGTGCTCCGAACGAGGAAAGACTTCCTAAGTCCGCTAAGGAGCTTCGCTTGGTTAGGATAGGAGATTTTGAGTGGATTCCCTGCGGTGGGACTCACCTAAATAACGCAATAGAGATTGGGAAGTTTTCGATTGACACGGTTATACCTATAGACGGTGGGTACCGCGTTTACTTTACAGTATAAATGAGGCCTGTGGAGCAGATCTCTGCATATAAAAAGGTAAACTGATGTCTTCTTAGCCTTAAATGCTCGGAGATCTTCTCTTATTCAGGGTAGGCCTAATTCCAACTTGTCGCGCGAAATGCTGGGAGCGACAAGTCGGGCGCTCGTTAATCGCGCGGCTGTGCAGTTCGCGGCTTCCTTCCTCTCTTCGAGTTTTAAAAGGAGGTTAGGAGTTTGAGGGGAGCTGTAAATCTCAGCTTCAACGCTGAGATAGGCG
>JAGDXE010000026.1:0-14122 GCA_023256375.1 Thermoproteati archaeon
CGTTGAAGCAGAAAGCTCCAGCCGAGGGGAAGCCCACAGAACTTTGTCCCTTAAGCATCGGGCTCGTAGCTCAGCACGGTAGAGCGACGGACTCTTAACGATACATCTGGAGAGATCCGTTGGCCGTGGGTTCAAATCCCGCCGAGCCCGCTAAAAAATTAAGGTTGCTTTTTGCTTTCTTCTTTAGGTTTTTTCTTCGATTTGCACGGCATAAATGCCTTTTGCAAAGCAGCTTAAAAAATTATCTATAACCAGAATAGCTAGGAGCGTTAAGTAGTGCCAGCTAATTTTAAGCGGAGAAGTTTTGAGATAATGATTTCCCCCAATTTTTTGCCTTCCTCTTCTTTTAAATAAAAGGCCGCTTGAGCCGGAGCAGGGCTGAATTGGTCGTTATGCCGTTGAGATTCAGCCCACTTATGCAGGGAGCGCGTAACAGTTTCATCGCCCTTATTAACGGCTTCGTTGAACTGTAACCCTTTAAGCAAATCCTGAAAATTCATTTGAAGGATTTTCGGGCGAATCGAATACTCAAAACTTGTTGAATAATTTTGGTTTAAGAGATTTGCCTTGTAAAAGAACCAAGAGTACTGAGTTTCCACAAATTTAGCCAGCTGTCCCCTCTCGCAGCTCCTTAGTTTATTGTAAGCACTAATTAGTTCCTTTAGATAAATTTCATCCGTGGCGGCGGTTAAAAGTACGGCGTCTCCAGCCTTTTGAGTTTCGTCAAGCCTTTTATTGAGCTCGTTCCAGGGGGGCCCCAATTTTTCTATAAATCCTTGGAGCGAGGCATACCCTTCTCTGTACGAATATAAAATATTCGCTTTGATTTCTTCGGCATCCCAGTGAAGCATGTAAGCCTCCAGATATTTTTTGCTGGCCCCTGGAGCGTAGCGTACAACCAGTTTTTCGCACGCTATTATACAATTTTTTATTAAATCGTATACCTGGCGCGGCCTCGAATTTTGACTAATGCCAGCGCACCACTTTCCGTATTCTGTATTTGAAAGTGATGCAATGCAGGTCGGTAAATCCCCCTGCGAAAGTGTAGCTAGCTGCTCATCGCTCATTAATGTTGAGCGCAACCACGCGACCTTAGCCGAAAGTGGCGCGTATTCCATGCGCGGTATCCCGCGTTTTAGCGTTCCTATTTTCGGACTAAGAGACATAATTTTCACGGCTCTTGTGGAGAATTCTCCTTATTGGTTATGGAATCCAATATAATTTTAATTGCTGCCCGTAGCTTATTTTCAGAGGACCTTTTTACGCGCGCGGCGTCTTCGGTTCCCTGCTGAATAATTTTTTGGGCGTCTTCATTGTATTTTTTGGTGACGCGCTCCATTGCCAGCTTTTCGTAATCCGCTTCCATCTCTCCTTCTAGAGATTGTAATTCGGATGCGAGGGATTGAGCCCTCCTTATTATTTTCATTGCATCGGGTTGACCTTGCGCTGCTATATCAGAGGCTTGGGCTTCTGCCTGCTTCAGTTGCTCTTGGACCTGCGCTAAAACATTTTGTTGTGGGTTTTTTTCCGGCGTGGGCGAACTGCTTTCTGTCAAATTAAGCGCCTAATTAAATTTAACCTTATATTGTTTAAGGATGGTGGTTTAGCAATTGCGGGATGCACAATGTGCCGAAATAACGACTTGCGGTTTGGCCAAACAAGGTAGGTCGTTCTGAATATTTAGATTGCGTCGATTTCATTTTTTTATTGCCTAACTTATTTACGACTCATGGAAGAGATAACGTCGTTGCGGTAATAACTCAATGAAAGAATAGAAAAATTTATTAGTAAGGGACCTAATTTAAATGCCTAGTAGGCATTATGGGTCTTTAATTTGACTAGATTAGATATTTCCAGGCATGTATTGGTTTCCACTCATGTTTTATTGAGTAAAGAGGAATCCGATGAATTATTAAACGTGTTAGGAGTTAGTCGCGATGATTTGCCAAAGATCAGCACCCGCGATCCTATGGTAAAATATTTGAAGGCCAAAAGGGGGGACATTGTTAAATTAATTAGGAACAGCCCTACGGCTGGACAGGCTATTGGCTATAGAGTAGTGGTTTGATTTGGAAAAAAAGGAATCTTTAGGTTGGTACGCTTTACAATCTTTTGTTAAAGAAAAAGGTTTGGTAAGGCAGCACCTTGATTCTTACGAATCTTTTTTAAATACGTTAATGCAACAGGTTGTTGATTATTACAGAGATGGGGTAGATGTACCAGGAAAGAACCTAAAAATATGCTTTGGTAAAATATCTATTGATAAAGACCCCCACCTCATAGAGGCAGACAGGACAATAATAACTGAGCTCGATCCCGTCCAGGCTAGAATAAGGAATATGGATTACTCATTGCCGTTGATGCTTGAGATTGAGGTAAGGGATGTGTCAAGGAGGGTTCAAGAAGAAAAACGGCCTAGTGTTGATAAGTCTTTACTGGCGATGGGGCCTTCAGGTATGCCAACGGTTAAAGCCTGCCAGTCGATGGGCATACCGATTATAAAAGAAAGGGTTTATATAGGTAGGCTTCCCATAATGCTCCGCTCAAGTTTGTGCTCTTTGTCCAGCAAAGGCCGCGAAGAATTAATCAATATGGGTGAGGATCCGGATGACCCGGGCGGATACTTTATTGTTGCTGGATCGGAGCGTGTTATAGTATCTCAAGAAGACTTGGTGTCGAATAAAGTTTTAGTGGATGTCGCGCCAAGTACGATGCCAGCGGAATATATGGCAAAGGTGTTTTCCTATTATAATGGTATAAGGAGCCCAGTTTCTTTACTGCTGTCTAAGGACGGTAAAATGCTGGTTGAATCCACAGCTTTTCCAGTTCGTATACCTTTCGCAGTTTTAATGAAAGCTTTAGGAGTTGAAAAGGATAGCCAGATAGTTAATTTAGTGAGCGGATCGCAGGAGATACAGGATTCTATGTTAGTTCCGCTCCAAGATGCCTCGGAAATAACCTCCAAGGAAGCAGCGCTCGATTACATAGGTGGGAGACTTGCGGTTGGTCAGCCTAAGGATATAAGGGTCAGGCGCGCAGAGGAGCAATTGGACACGCGCTTCTTACCTCACCTAGGTACTTCGACGGAAGATAGGCTGAGAAAAGCGGTACATTTAGCCTTAATGGCGGAAAAAATACTACAATTCTCTAAGGGTATGAGGAAGGCCGACGACAAGGACCATTACGCTAACAAAAGGCTTAGGCTGGCAGGTGATCTTTTGTCTCAACTTTTTGCCGTCGCTTTTGCCGCTTTCGTCAAGGATTTCCAATATCAGGTATCTAGGTCGTTTAGCAGAATGAAAAAGGTGCCAAATCTAAACAGTTTGGTCAGAGCAGATCTCGTCAGCCAGCGCTTTCAGCACGCGCTCGCGACTGGTAATTGGGTTGGCAATAAAACTGGGGTTAGCCAGCTCCTTGATAGGACTAATTATTTATCAACGATATCGCATTTGCGCAGGGTGATATCTCCGCTCTCCAGGAGTCAATCTCATTTTGAAGCTAGGGATCTTCACGGAACGCAGTGGGGAAGGATGTGTCCCAACGAATCTCCAGAAGGGCCTAATTGCGGTCTCGTAAAAAATTTGGCTATATCGGCCATTACCTCCGTTGATCGGGATCCCATACCGGTTCTTAAAGCTCTTAACGATGAGGGGGTTGAGTTCCTAGATTATAAAGATAACTCTTTACTGAAAAATGGGATAGCGGGTAAGACGGGTGCGAAAGTATTCATAAACGGTATATTAATAGGATTTCATCAGGATCCAGTTAGCTTGGTCAACGCTTTGAGGGAGAAGAAGAGAAGAGGGCAATTACCTTATGATCTAAGTTTCTCATATGTAATAGGGCAGGAGTTTTCTGAGGTTTATGCGTTTACCGATGGTGGAAGGATTATAAGGCCCTTATTTGTGGTCGGTAAGGACGGTAAGCTTAAGCTAACCGAACAAGAGAAAGAAGAATTAAGGAGCGGTAGGATGCCGTGGTCTGAGCTAATTAGGAAAGGAGTAATAGAATATATGAGCGCAGAAGAAGAAGAAAATTCTATGATTGCGCTTACGGCCGAGGAAGCTGAGGCTAATCCAGGTAAGTATACTCATTGTGAACTGGATTCGATAGCGTTGCTTGGGGTTGTAGCGAGCCTAATACCTTATTCGAATCATAATCAGAGCCCTAGAAATTCGTACCAAACGGCAATGGCCAAGCAAGCGATTGGTGTCTCTACAATAAACTTCCAGAAGAGGTTAGATACTAGGGCTCACGTACTGCACTACCCCCAATTACCCCTCGTCACAACGAAGACTGAGGGACTGGTAGGTTTCAACAAAAGGCCGACTGGGCAAAACTTTGTAGTGGCCCTACTATCTTATGAAGGTTATAACATAGAGGACGCGGTTATACTGAATAAGGCTTCTGTTGAAAGGGGACTTGGCCGTTCTTCGACGTTCAGACTTTACGAAACGGAGGAGAGAAAATATCCTGGCGGTCAAGAAGATGAGATTGGCGTACCAAATGAAACGGTTAGGGGTTATCACGGCGCCTCACAATACAGTAAGCTCGATCCATCTGATGGGATAGTCTTTCCAGATAGTGACATAGAAGGCGGAGAAGTTATAATCGGTAAGACAAGTCCGTCGCGCTTCTTAGAGGAATTTCGGGAATTGACCGGCGGAGAGGTCGTTAAGCATGATTCATCGGTGCTGTTAAAGCATGGAGAAAATGGGGTGGTTGACAGGGTTTATGTCAGCCTTAACCTAGATGGCAGAAAGCTTGTAAGAGTAGTTGTAAGAGACTATAGAATTCCTGAATTAGGGGATAAGTTCGCTTCGAGGCACGGGCAAAAAGGAGTAGTAGGTCTTTTAGTTCCACAAGAAGATATGCCTTACACGCAATCCGGTATAGTCCCCGACCTTATAATGAACCCGCACGCAATACCATCTAGGATGACAGTCGGGCATTTGATGGAGATGCTTGGAGGTAAGGTCGCTTCGCTTAAGGGTGTTCGTGCTGATGGGACACCCTTTGAAGGAGAAACTTTGGAGGAGTTAGAAGCCCAACTCAAGAGCTTGGGGTTCTTGCCTACCGGCGAAGAGGTAATGTATGACGGAAGGACGGGTAAAATGCTTAGAGCTAAGGTATACATGGGCCTCGCGTACTACCAGAGATTACACCACATGGTAGCTGATAAAATGCACGCAAGAGCAAGGGGATTAGTTCAAATATTAACGCACCAGCCGACGGAGGGTAGGGCAAGGGAAGGCGGACTGCGGTTCGGAGAAATGGAAAGGGATGTCCTTGTGGCGCATGGCGCTTCATCGTTGCTCTTAGATAGGCTATTAGAATCCTCGGATAAATCAGATATTACGATATGCGAAAATGACGGGGCCATGGCCTACTTCGACTACAAGAAGAACAGGTGGATATGCCCTATCTGCGGAGAAAAAGTTAAGCCCGTGACGGTTACGATGCCTTACGCCTTTAAGTTGTTAGTTCAGGAGATGGTTTCTATGGGAATTGATATTAAGGTTGAACCAGGTGAACCTGTATGAGTTTATCAAATAAAAAAATAGTTAAAGGTATAAAATTTGGATTATTGTCACCGGAAAAGATAGTAAAACAAGCGGTTGTCGAGATAAATAGCCCAGAAACTTACGATCAGGATGGGCTTCCCGTTCCGGGGGGACTTATGGATAGGAGACTGGGTACTGTAGAGCCCAGCCAACGTTGCGAGACTTGCGGAGCAAGAGCTGGTAAGTGCCCGGGGCACTTCGGTTATATAAGGCTAGAGAGACCGGTAATACACCCTGGCCTCGCGAAAAAGATTCACGAAACTTTATCGGCTGTATGCCGGGAGTGCGGAAGAATAAAGCTGTCTGATGAAGAATTAGAAGAGTACGAGAAACAGATGAAAGAGCTAGAAGGTCGCAACCCCAATTTAGCGAAGGCTTTGTCTAAAACGGTAATAAAGAAAGCCTCTCAGGTTAACGTTTGTCCTCATTGTGGAGCGACTAATTACTCAATAGAATACGAAAGACCCACTACATTTTATGAAGAAATGGGTGGGAAGAAGGGAGAGGCTTCTTCGTTGGTTAGGATCCCGCCTACAGAAATTAGGATAAGGCTGGAAAAAATTAATTCGGTTGAAGCCAATTTATTGGGTTGGGACAATGAGGTGGCGAGGCCCGAGTGGTCAGTTTTAACGTATTTGCCCGTGCCGCCCATATCTATGAGGCCAGCGATTACCCTAGAAACCGGGTTAAGGTCTGAAGACGATTTGACGCACAAATTAGTTGATATCCTAAGGGCGAATGAAAAGCTAAAAGAACATATATCAAGTGGGGCGCCCCAATCCGTTATAGATGACGTGTGGGAATTACTCCAATATCACGTAATAACGTATTTTGATAACGAAACTCAAGGCGCTCCTTCATCTAGGCATAGAAGTGGCAGGCCTCTAAGGACTCTTGCGCAAAGGCTAAAAGGAAAAGAGGGCAGGTTCCGCGGAAATCTATTAGGCAAAAGAGTAGATTTTTCATCGCGCTCGGTTATATCTCCCGACCCTTGGATAGGTATAAACGAAGTAGGAGTGCCCATCGAAGTCGCGAAGATCCTTACAATACCAGAAAAGGTCACCGATTTAAATATCGATAGGATGAAAGAATTGGTTAAGCGGGGGCCGAATAATTATCCTGGAGCGAATTATGTTGTGAGGCCGAATGGCGTAATGGTCGACCTTAGGTACGTCAAAGATACAAATGAGATCGGTAACGAATTGGGACAAGGGTTTATTGTAGAAAGGCACCTCAGAGATGGCGACGTAGTTTTGTTCAACAGGCAAC
This sequence comes from Thermoproteati archaeon, assembly GCA_023256375.1. Classification (GTDB taxonomy): domain Archaea; phylum Thermoproteota; class Thermoprotei_A; order Marsarchaeales; family UBA168; genus UBA168. The sequence goes on from JAGDXE010000026.1 coordinate 6,834, forward strand.
CCTCCCTGCACCGCCCATCAATAATGGGGCATGTGGTAAGGGTTCTCCCGTACCGTACTTTTAGGCTAAATCCCGCCGTTTGCCCACCTTATAACGCAGATTTTGATGGAGATGAAATGAACCTTCACGTCCCTCAAGGGGAGGAGGCTGAAGCCGAGGCTAAAGAGATATTACTCGTTGAGAATAATCTCCTCTCTCCTAGGTTTGGAGGCCCACTCATGGGCGCCATCCAGGACTTTATTTCGGGGGCGTTCTTGCTAACCCGCAAGTCGGTCTTGCTTGAAAAGGGCGAGGTGATGGACTTGCTTTACGCTGGTTCATATGAGGGGCCTTTGCCCCCGCCCGCGATAACGCAGCCGCGCCCCTTGTGGACTGGTAAACAGATAGTTAGCCTATTCATTCCAGAGAGCATAACTTATTCATCAAAGGCTAATTCTTGCGTCGGCTGTGGTGATTGTAAATATGATGATTGCCCCGGAGACGGCTTTGTATACGTTAAGGACGGAGAATTATTGATGGGTGTGCTGGATAAGAAGAGCATCGGAGCGACCGTTCCCAATTCGCTTCTCCATAGAATCGTTAAAGACGCTGGCGTGGCCGCAGGGAGGGAATTCATGGATAAGGCGTTTAAAGTATTTCTTAGGTATAGCGAAGGAAATGGTTTCACGGTCGGGCTAAAAGACCTCGAGATACCTAACACCGTTAGGGAAGCTTTGAAAAAGCGGATTAAGGAGGTAGAGGGCGAAATTGATGAGGCTATAGCGGCTTATGAGAGAGGAGAGGTCGAAGCCGAAGCCGGTAAAACCGTCGAAGAGGAAATAGAGGACACCATTATGAGTAAACTAACTAAGTTAAGGGATGAGGTCGGTGACACGGCTGCCAAGAATATGGATCACGAAAGCCATTCGTATATGATGGCCCTTACCGGCGCTAGGGGATCCGTACTTAACTTGACGCAGATATCCGCAATAGTTGGGCAGCAATCGTCTAGAGGTGGTAGGATAGTTCGTGGGTATTCTGATCGTACTTTGCCCGTATTCGATCATGGTGATATGTCTGCCAAGGGAAGGGGATTTGTAGAAAGTAGTTTCTATGAGGGCCTTAGTCCTGTAGAATTCTTTTTCCACGCAGTTACTGGGCGCGAGGGCTTGGTAGATACGGCCGTAAGGACGTCTCAAAGCGGATACATGCAGAGGAGGCTGATTCACGCCTTGGAGGATCTGCACGTGGAGTACGACGGTAGCGTTAGAGGAGCCGAAGGAGAATTGATCGAGGTTAAGTACGGCGATGATGGTGTCGATCCCGCAAAAAGCGATCACGGCATTGCGCTTAATGTAGATAGGATAATAGATAAGGTACTTAAGGAGGGGGAGGTGGAGTAAATTGCCAAGAAGAAAGAAGACGGAAGCCCAGAAGGGTTCCTCTGCAAAGAAAGAAGCAGAGGGTGATCCGTTGCTTTTGCTGAAGGAGACTAGAGCGGCCTCTATTTTACCGCCGCTATTGATGGACGAAATTGAAAAGAAAGCACAAGAAAGGGGGTTGACTTATTTTCAATTAAAAAAAGTGATAGACGCAGCATTAACCGAGTACAGAAAAGTTGTAGTCGAGCCGGGAGAAGCAGTTGGCGTTGTGGCCGCGCAGTCGATAGGTGAGCCAGGTACTCAAATGACCCTGAGGACGTTTCACTACGCAGGGGTTAGAGAGCTGGATGTAACTTTAGGCCTCCCCAGGCTGATCGAAATCGTTGATGCAAGTAAGGCGCCTAGGACTCCCATGATGAGGATATACCTAGAAGAGCCTTACGCTAGTGATAGGGAAAAAGCTATGGAAGTTGCCTCAAACATAGAAGAAACCGATTTGAGCGACTTGATTGAAAGCATAGAAGTCAACGGTGCTGAATTGTCTTTGCGCGTGACGCTTGACGAAAGTATGCTTCAGGATAGAAAATTGAGCTTCCAAGACGTTTTATCGGTAATAAAGCGCATGAAAGGGGTAAAAATTAACTCCGAGAAGTCAGATGAAGGCGTCTTTGAAGTAGCTCCACCGGTAGAAGATTACAACGGCTTGATCGCCTTTAGGGAAAAGTTATTGCTGATGCACATAAAGGGACTTAAAGGGATTGAAAGAGTATTTTTATCTAGGACAAAGGGTTCGAATGGGAAGGAAGCCTACATGCTTATCACGAAGGGGTCCGACTTAGTTAGGGTAATGGAGGTCGAAGGCGTAGACGCGACGAGAACTACTACGAACGATATAAATCAGATTTATGAGGTTCTAGGCATAGAAGCAGCAAGAAATGCTATAATGCAGGAGATAATGTCGACTCTTTCTGAGGCTGGCCTAGAAGTCGACATAAGGCACGTGGAATTGTTGGCTGATGCTATGACGTACTCGGGTATGGTTAAACAAATAGGCAGACACGGCGTCGTTGGTGAAAAGGCTAGCCCACTGGCAAGGGCAGCTTTTGAGATGACAGTGAGGCACCTGCTGAATGCCGCCATAGCTGGAGAAGAGGATGATATAAAAGGGGTATCAGAAAGCGTTATTGTGGGTCAGCCTATACCTATGGGGACTGGTATGGTAGACCTACGCATGAGGCTGGCGTCCAAGAATGAAAAGAAGCGATGATAAGGAAAACTTAAATGCATTGGTCAAGGTAATAAATTATGTACATGGCTTGTACAATAATTTTTTGGGAAAAGGGTGGCATATACCTGAGTCTGTTTTGAAGGGTTAAAAAATGGAAATTGAGAAAAAAGATATTAAACTTACCCCTCAGGAATTAAGGGCAATTTCACTCTTTTACTCGGCTACTGGAAAACCTGCAAAAGATTGCGTAATCGACGAGGATAATGGGAGAATAATATTTTTAGTGGACCCGGCTGATGTCCCCATGGCCATAGGAAAGGGTGGTGCTAACGCGAGAAGGGCTTCCTCCTTGCTTGGTAAAAACGTTGAGGTCGTAGAATATTCGCCGTTGTTTGAGGCCTTAGCTAGGAATGCTTTAGCACCCGTTAGGGTCATATCAATAAAGGAAGAAAACGGAAAGGTGATCGTTAAAGTTAGGGACGAGGACAGAGGTCTTGCTATAGGGACTAACGGAAAAACCGCTGCGAAGCTCAAGCTTTTGCTTAGTAGATATTTTGGGATAAAAGACGTTGTTATAAGATAACCAAGTTACTGATTGTGAGCAAGAAAGCTCCGACCTTCAGAGAGGAGATGAATTGCGAAAAGCGCATAAGGAACGTTGGAATTGTTCCTTGTAGCGTAAAAGTAGGGATGGTTCAACCCGAATTCACGCCTGTGGAGATACTAAGGTATTGGCTATGCTTCGCTGAAGCAGCAACCTTAACCTTCAGGGATGAGAGGACGTCAGTACGTAGTGGAACTCGAACTCTTTTTTGTCGTTTACTGAATAACCGTATTGAGATAGCAAGTTTACGAGCTTGTCTTCGCTTATACGCCTAAAAGAAGGCGGGCCAAATGGCGTGTTGGGTTTGAATTCAATTATTGTTAACTTAGCGCCTTGACTGGCAATTTCGTTGAGTAATTGGTCTTGGCAGTTTATGTCGTGGAAGCTATTCGAGAAGAAAGCGTGAGTATAATCTTTAATTTTTAATCCATCGCAGACGTTTCTTTTTATGACCTGCAGGTTGTTTAGCCCGCTTTGGGATGCCTTTTCTGCAAGCGAATTCATAGCTTCATCGGTATAGCCTTGGTCTACGGCGTAAACTTTCTTGCAGATCTTTGCGAAGGCCAACGCGTAGTAACCGTTTCCAGCCCCGACGTCAACTACTACGTCATCTTTTGTTAGGTTCATGATTTGAAGAACATCTTTTAATGGAATGCTTCTCTCCCTTAAGGAGTCCGGTATATTATGAAACCTATGCATCTGCATCGTACTATATCTGCGATTCGATCTTTAAGGTTTTATACTGTAATAGAATCGAGCGCATAACATCTGGAGCCCTTAGCAAGCGGGATACTCGGCCGAAGTGAACTACCCCTCCCCTACGGCCTCCCGCCCCCTTCCACGTTAGAGGTAAAATCTATTTTATTAATCTTTTATTATATCAAGAATTCTTTCAACCGCCTTCTCTAATTGAGGGTCGCGGCTTTGAGCGTAGTCCTGAGGCGTTATATCCACCCAGATATCCGGGTGTTCTCCGCGGTTTTCTAGACCCAGGCCTATATCATTAAAGAAGAAAGCGAACTGCGGTTGCGTCACGACCGTGCCATCGACTAATTTCCTCTTGGGATTAATCCCGATAACTCCACCCCAAGTACGGGTTCCTATGAGCGGACCAAGCTTCATGGATTTGAATGCGTGGCTGAATATGTCCCCATCCGATCCAGTTGCTTCATTTATTAATGCGGCCATGGCGCTAGGGGGTGCATCTGATGGATAGGGGGTAGGAACGCCTCTTCTAGGCCTTTCTTCTGCCAGGCGTTTTCTCGCTATTTTTTCAAATATTAGCGAAGATATGAATCCACCGCTATTGTACCTAAGATCTATTATAATCCCATCATTGTATGCCTCTACGCGGTAAAGCCTGTGGAACTCAGCGAACCCCCTTAGGCCCATATCTGGCACGTGCACGTATCCCACGCGCCCTCCGCTTTTTTCGTGCACGAATCTTTTGTTGGATTCTACCCAATCTCTGTAGATTAATTGTCTCTCGTCCTTGAGAGTCTTTACTGTTTCCGAATATTCTCCGCTTTTTGTCTTTACCTTTATCGAAATCGGGTCGCCGCCTCTGTTAAGTAGAAGCATCTCTGGAAAAATTTTTTCACTTAGTTTGGTGCCGTTAATTTCCGTTATTGTTGCACCAATTTCAATCCCTGCCGATTTTAACGGCGACTTTTCTCCCTCATTTGCCTTGTCTCCCTCAAATACCTTTATTACCTCGTATCCTTCTCCGTTGTACTTGGTTTCTGCGCCGAGACCGCCGACTAGGTAAGGCTTATCGAGGTCGTACTCTCCCCCGATTTCATACGCGTGCGACGTACCAAGTTCACCCTGCATTTCTTTGATTACGTCAGAGAGTTCAAATCTGGTGCTTATCTTATCCAAGAGAGCCTTGTACTTTTCGTAAACCGCCCCCCAGTCAACTCCGTTCATATCCTGATTCCAGTAATTATCGCGCATGAGGCGCCAAGTTTCTCTTAGCATTTGTTGCCATTCTTTTTCGGGGTTGATGTAAACCTTAATTCTTGTGAGGTCAAGTACGCCGCTTCTAGGGCCGGGCTCTTGTTGGGTTTGATCAACTTTTTTATCTGGGTCAACAACCCTGAGTTGATCGCCGATTTTAACGAGCAGCTGGTTTCCGTTACTAGTGAACCATGAAACGCCGCTGATCAATTTTTCCTTGGTTTTAGTTTCTACATCGAAGACTTCAATTATGCCGTTGGGCTTTCCAGCTTGGGCGCCTTCCTGGGGAAAGGATAGCAACGCGAGTTTCCCGTTTCCTAGCCCAGCGAGTTTAGAGTAATTTCCTTCTTCCACGGGAATCGGCTCAATCCTGTCCATTATTCCATCTGCGACTATGGGCTCAAGCTCTGCCGTTGGGCCTTTTTCCGCGTCTTTTGCTTCCTTATTTTCTATTTGCTTGATTTTTGGCTCCAACTGGATTTCCTTTAGAAAAGGTGATGGCTTTTTCTCTAATACGACAAGAAACGGTTTTATCGGTCTTGGAAAGTTCATCTCGAATATAGTTCTATCTAAGCTCGGCGTCAACGACCTGCTTGAGAGGTAATACAAGTACCTTCCTGCGGCGTCAAACGAGGGAGAAAAGTCGAAGGATGTTGGAGTACTAATTCTACGCGGAATATAATCAATCGTACTTACGATTTTTATTGACTGAATAGAATGGCCTTCCGGAAATGTGTAAGCCAGCCAACTTCCGTCTTTACGCCAGGCTAGCTCGCTTATTGAGCCGTACTGGCTTTTATCTACTAGCTTAGTTGACCCATCCTCTAAATTCATTAGCCAAAGCTCGAAGCGGTTATTAGATATAGCTATGAGGTCGCCTTTTGGCGATGGCTCAATGGCCTCGATTTCCCCTAAAGAAGCTACAGTCTTAATTGAGTGGTCAAAAATATCATGGACTTCCACCGCCTCTTCCCCACTTGCGTCAGAGACTACGACGAACGACCTCCCAGAAGGCAGAAACCTAGGAATCCTATACCTAACACCATCGCTCACGCCGGTCTGAAGAACTGGGCCCTCGTAATTCCCTGTGACGAACGGCTTTCCCCTTATGCATAAAAGTGACGTTTTTCCGTTTGGGTGTAGCTGAAAGTCATCTAGATTTCTGAATATATCAACGAATTTCGGGCTTTTTCCCTTCCTGCTAGACGGCAAATCTATCGTTATCTTCTCTTCGCTATTGCCAACCATGAAGATAGCTCCCCCAGATTGAACTACTACGGTCTTACCATCGGAGCTGGCGTTCCTGGCGTAATAATTTGTAAAATTCGTGTGCTTTTTTAGGTCCTTTCCATTCAAATCGACCGAGTAGACGTTTCCTACGCCTTCGTGGTCGGATATAAAATAAAACCTATTATCCGCGAAACAAGGCGAATTCAGGTTACCCTCTATTTCATCAAGAAATTTTTCAAACCGTCCTTCTCCGATCCTATCGATCCAGAACCTACCCCAAGTCCCTCCCCTGTACCTTTTCCAATAGGTTATATCTGATGCATTCCTACCGATTACGGTAATTTTGTCGTTAAATGCGGCGGTTGTAGCGTTACCGTAGGGTAACCTGGAAGGTTGCCCGCCGGAAGGCCTTACGGAAAATAGTTCGGGCCACCTGGAAAAAGGTCTGTGATAATCCGAAGATAATATGATTTCGTCTCCCTTCCACCCGATTAGGTCGGTAAACGGGCTTCCAAAATACGTTAACCTCTCAGCTTTACCGCCATCTGACGGCATAACGTAAATTTCAGAAATATTTTGATCCCCTATCTGTTTTCTTAGAAAGGCAATCCATTTTCCATCTTTAGAGAATTTGGGCTTTACCGCAATCCCCATGTCCGACGTTAGCCTAATTGCGTCTCCTCCTTTAATTGAGACTTTCCATATATCGTCATCGGAAGTAAAGGCTAATTCGTCATTTAAGACGTCTGGATACAGGTAGTAACCTTCCATGCCTTAATAAATGAATGGTATTTAACTTTTGTTAGACTTCATTTAAGTGAGCTGTTCCCTAAGGGTTGGCTTGCCGCCTCGGGCCGAGGCCTGGCCGCGCGGCCTACTGCGGGGGTAATGCGGGCGGGTTCCCCAC
>JAGDXE010000026.1:14132-15176 GCA_023256375.1 Thermoproteati archaeon
GTTGGCGGCGGATCTCGCGTACCTCGCAGAAGCAGTTTATTACCTCCCCCAAAGCCCTACACCGTCTTTTGGTACGGGGAGAGCTCGGATCATTTGAGTTTTAATCGCACCCAGTTGATGTTTGTATTAATTATTTTCATCGGCTTCTCGGCCGCAATATCATTATAAAATCGGAATCCAAAGGGGGCGGAAAACTTCTTTATAGTAGAGATTCATTCCTCCCATTGCAGAAATATTTTCTGCTAGTAAATATTCCTTATCCACGCCTCTCCACGCTTATTTTTACGTACGAGATGTGGGAAACGATTTCTTCCGAGATATTGGAGGAGAGGCCCTTGGATTCAAAAATGTGAGGACATAGTCTGCCTCTTATAAAACGGTTTTCGTAAAAGAAAGCTGGAAAGACGTCTCGTACGCTTATGCAAAACTTTTCGCCACGTCTATTGAAGACCCTTCGCTACCGGCTTAACTCTCTGCTAGGTTATCCCCTTAATACCTTACCGATTGTGAGCAAGAAGGCTCCGATCTTCAGGGATGACTGGATGTCAGAAGGCCAACAAGTTCACGGCGCGCGTCTGCCTTACAGGAAGTCAATGGGTATCATGAAGTTTTATGCGGGAGGATACGGGATTAAGGCCTACGACGTCGTTGAAGCTTAAGCTTAAGCTTCGGTTGAGGAGTAGCTCACTTAATGTAGCTCCATTTTTTGGGGTGCCATTAAAGATAATTTTAGATTGACGACCTATATTCCAAATCTTTTGTGCATTGTAGGCGGCCTTAACCATGCCCTTACGAAAGGGATTACGCATCAAGGTTTATGTCCAGCCAACCATTGTCATCGTGCACTTGATAGGTCTTAAGTGGGATAGAATTGGAGCAAAAACCGCAGGGAGAGTTTGGTAACGTGGCGGGCTCTGCCACGCGCGCCCCAGTGCGCACGTCATATTTCGCGCCGTGAAGTGGGCACGTAGCGATAAACCCATCTATTTTTCTGACATCCTCTCCTCCCTAAAGGTTAAGGTTCCTGCTTCAGCGGCGCGTAGC
>JAGDXE010000014.1:0-1505 GCA_023256375.1 Thermoproteati archaeon
GGCTTCCGGGCGTGGCTGAAAGAAGGTTTCCACCGTCGGGAAACCGCGCTCCGGTGTAGGGAAACGCACGGTCGTTGAAGTAGGAAGTTTAAGCTTCGGCTGAGGAGTAGCTCACAGAAGCATCGCCTACTTATTCCGAGCCTGGCCAATCCTTTTTTTGCTAAGTCGTTGACCAAGAAGCTCGCTACTGCGCAGTAAGCAAGCACTAGGGCGTACTCAGCCCCGCTGATCGGCGTCAGAAGTCTTCCCCAAGGGGTGGGAAGGCCCGTGAGAGCTATTAACGAAACCATTGCCATATCTGCCAACGACGCGATTAGAAGCCACTTTCCAGGTTTGGACGACCAAAATGATCTCCTTTCCCTTACGATGAATGGGGTAAGTATCCCCATGAACATGATGGCCGTGAAGAAGTACGTGTGAAGTTCGTGCGCGTCCGCTATCCTGAAGTAATACTCGCCAAAGCAAAGAAGGCCGAACATCTCCGATACCGTGAAGGCCCCGAGGCCCGCTCCTAATTTCATCATCATTGGGACATCCCACCTTTCGGGCGTTGGCGAGCCCTTGGCGTTGTCCGTAGAAAGTGAAATCGTGACGAAATCTATGAGGAAGAGGAAAAGGATCACGTCGAGCGAAGACACCACGTAAAGGGGCCTGTGAAACACGAGAGGCGAGAATAAGAACGCCAGCACTACGAAGACCGCTATCTCAAAGGTCTTCACCACCTTGTTCAGTATCCAGGTAACTATTCTCTGGTAAGTCGACCTGCCAACCTTTATCAGGTCAGCTATGCCGGAGAGCCCTTCCACTGTCAGGACGACGCTTGACGCCGCCTTGGCCACGTCAGTGGCGTTGCTTACGGCTATCCCCGCTTCGGCCTGCCTCAGCGCGGGAGCGTCGTTAATCCCGTCCCCGGTCATCCCCACTACCTCTTTGCGCATTTGCAGGCTCTTGACTATGAAATATTTATCTTCCGGGTATATTTCCGCGAATACGTCTGACCTGTCCGCCAAATTAGCGGCGCTCTCAGGGTTGTCTCTCGCCAGCTCCCTCAGCTCCTCGCCCGTGGTGACGTTCCCATCAAGCCCTACATTTCTTGCTACCTCTGCCGCTATGGGTTTAGCGTCGCCGGTGAGCATCTTGAACTTTACTCCCAGCCCCTTTATGTCTTTGATGAGGGTTGGCGTATCTTCCCTGGGGACGTCGTACAGGGCGGCAAGCCCTACCACGTCCCACGAGTTCTCCTCGCGTTCGGCGACGGCCAAAGTCCTGTAGCCAGCGACCGCGTACTTGCTCATTAGGTCCTCGGCTTTCTTGGCGAGATCAGGGTCGCTCCGCAGCTGCTCCGCTATCGTCCTTACAGCTCCCTTTGCAACCCAAAAAGTGCCGGTAGGGCTTTCTACGAGGGCCTCGGTCCTCCGCGTAGAGGGGTCGAAGGGTTTGAACTCCTTTATTTTGAAGTTACTAACGTCCAGCTTTCTGCCCCTTGCCGCGTTTATGAAGGCCAG
>JAGDXE010000014.1:1643-14738 GCA_023256375.1 Thermoproteati archaeon
TGGCGGGAAGCGCTACCGGGACGGCGAATACCAGCAGCGTCAGTACGAGCGGCACGACGTAAGAAATTAAGAAATAAGCGTTGTCCGTAAGGAGATAAGTTAGTGCGAGCATGACGGCAGACAGTAATCCCACTAAGACTAAGAGCAGCGCCACTACGTTAGACACTATTTCTTCCATGTGTAGTTTCGGCCTAGCAACCCCTACCAGCTGAACGGTTTTGCCGAAATAAGTTTTAAGCCCGGTCCTGATCACGACCGCGGTCCCCTCGCCCCTCCTAATTATTGAGCCGGAGTAAAGCACGTCTCCTGATTTTTTGGTTACGGGCATGCTCTCTCCAGTAAGGGCAGACTGGTCAACCTCGGCTTCGCCCTGCGTTATCAGCTTCACGTCGGCGGGTACGACGTCCCCCGCCCTTATCCTAATTATGTCGCCCTGGACTATTTCTCTCGCCGCGATGACCTTCCACGACCCCTCCCTTAGGACCCGACTCGTTATCTGCAGCCTTTGCTTTAGAAATTCGACGGCCCTCGACGCTTTTTGTTCGTGGATGAACCCTATAATTGCGTTGACTACGAGCAGCCCGGCGATTATAAAAGCTTCTGCGCGGTCCCCGATAATCGCGGTGAGAACCAGGGTTACCTCAAGCATCCAGGCGGTCAACCCCCAGAACTTCTTAGCGAAAACGATCAGAGCGCTTTCCTCCTTTTCCGGTATTTCATTGTAGCCGAATTCTTTAACTCTTTTCTCGACCTCGCTTTCCGTTAAACCTAATCCCGGGTCAACGCCGAGCTGGCTTAGGGCTTCACCGGCGGTCATGCTTTCATATTCATCCTTTTGCGATTTAGTCGCCCAGGAGGAAATCTTACCCTTTTTACCACCCGACGGCCAGGTGCTCCGCGCGCTATGAAAAGAACCCTTTGGGGCGGCTCGAAGCGTTTGAGGGACCACGTGGGGTCGCCCGTATCCGGCGGCGAGGCCGCGCGCATAAAGCTGCGTCACCGCAAGATTTAAGCGTGATGAGAATTTATCGGCCCTTGACCACATTAGAATTCACCTGATCACTTTATACCTTCATCGCAATCAATAAAGAGCGCGAGCGCGGGCGGCTTACTTGAACGCTTTGGATGTAACTGAGGCCGTGATCCCAAATATGGGTGAGTATTTCCCTAATTCACTACGCGATCCCGGGCAAAGCCAATTTTTTAAGTTCTCTCGAAGGTCGCAAGGGAAGTCATTGAATGGCATCAAAGCGACTAAAAGTTTGCCCTGCGCTAACAGATTGTAGAGTTCCAGCATCTTAGCGGCGAGAGGCTGGAATAGCCTTTTTTGCTGCCGGACGAAAAAAGCGTAGGAGTCGTTCTTAAGCTACGGCGATCAACGCGGCAAACCGTAAATTTATGAACCGAAGTAAGGGGACTCTCCAGTAAGGGCAGACTGGTCAACCTCAACCTCGCCTCCCCCTTGGTTTATCCTACGAGCATCGAGATAGAAATCTCGGAAGGACCAGCAGGGCAAAAAGTATGTTGAAAAGCACGAGCGTTGATATTATGAAGTAAAGCTTATTCCGTTCGTACAAAAATTGGGCGATTAGGAGCACCACCCTTATAACGGGGGTGGTAATGAGGACCATTATCCCCAAATAGATGTAAGATATACCGTTAAAAGTCCGTAAGCCGCTGAATACTTCATTAATTCCAAACGTTTTTGAGTTTATTGTAGACGTGAATGAACTTATCTGGGCAAACGCGTAAGGGCCGGCGCCTCCCTGCGCGAATATGAAGGCTAGGCCTAGAATTATTAGGCTGGAACTGATTATTACCCCCGTTATGAGCGAATAGCTGATCGCCTTTTCAATGCTAAATTTCATATAGGCCACCCCATAAGCGCCAACCCGCGGAATATCATCTCAGCTCCCAAGACCCCCAGGATCACGAGAAATATGATTCTTATGTTCCGCCCCTTCATGCGTACAAGGGCCCTAGTTCCAAGGAGCGACCCCGCGAGAACCCCTATTGCCGTGGGAGCGGCTATGAAGGGCTGAATGTAGCCGTTAACCCAGTAAATCCCGCTGCTCGTGGCGGCCGTAACACCAATCATAAAATTACTCGTGGTGGTCGTAACTTTTATGGGAAGGTCCATGGCCGCGTCCATGCCCAAAACCTTCAGCGCGCCCGAGCCAATTCCGAGAAGCCCTGATATAAAACCGGCCATGAACATAACGATGAGCCCGAGCCACCACCTCACACCGTAATACTTTACATTGGTCTTCCTAACCTCATCGTAGTACTCGCCGTAAAGGTTGAATATTTTAGTTGTTTTATCCGGTTTGCGAATTGGGGTCCAAGGTCTTGGCGAGATTTTTTTGTAGGTCGGATAAAGGGAGAATAGGAGTACGACGCCAAAAATTATGTATATTATATAAGCGAGGCCAAGCCTGTAAATAGTAACGACGGTCAGCGAGCCAACTATGGCGCCAAAGGTCGTCGCGATTTCTAGCGAAATACCTATCCTTATATTCGTTATCCCCTCCTTTACGTAGGCTGACGCCGAGCCGCTTGAGGTCGCTATAGTCGATATCAGGCTTGCGCCAACGGCATATATTATCGGTATGCCCATCATTATGGTGTATATTGGCACCAGCACGGTGCCACCGCCGAGCCCCGTGAGGGCTCCTATGAAACCAGCTATCACGCTGGCGACCAGCATTTCGATGAACACCAATATCTGATACAAAACATCATTTAGCGCGCCCTACCGTATAAAGTATGTGCTGTTTTTATCCGGCCTAATACTCATATTTTTGCGAGACGTGATTACTGCTGTATATTGCGCAAGCACTCGGAATTTTAGCCGTATAAATGGAGCGCTGGTTATCATCGATCTAGCGGCCTTTAAACGTGCGGCGGTAATAAAAAGGCGTTAGCCATTTGTTAATAAATAATGCTAGGGGCTTGGAGAAGCAGTAAATCACGCTTCAGCGATGGGATACGCGGACTTCCCCCTATAGGATTATTAATAATTTTATGCGGTAGCAGTAGGGCTGGTGCGGCCCGAATTGGCCCGCGGATAAACGCCTTAACCGGCTTCCGGGCGTGGCTGAAAGAAGGTTTCCGCCGTCGGGAAACCGCGCTCCGGTGTAGGGAAACGCACGGTCGTTGAAGCGGGAAGTTTAAGCTTCGGCTGAGGGCTAGCTTACTGGTCTTGTTGATCTACCTAGGCTGATTATCCTTCTTTGTTATTTAGATATTGCCTATTGCGTAAAGGGCTCTTCTCATGGTCGGGATTTAGTGTCAAAATGCGTAGCTGTAAGGCAAAAACTTAATTGCGATTGCATATATGTCCTCATGGATTACGACGTTATAGTAATTGGGGGAGGACCTGCAGGTCTCTCGGCTGCCGTATACACCAGAAGGGCTGAGCTTAAAACGGCGATAATAGAAAAATTAACTTTCGGAGGAATTATAACTACTACTGATTTGATAGAAAACTACTTGGGCTTTCCGGCAATCAGCGGGGCCGATTTTGGAAAAGCTATACAACAACACGCCATGAAGTATAATCCTGATATGATTCAAGCCGAGGTGCACGCCGTTAAGCCCATAGAAGGAGGTTACGCGGTTGAAAGTGATGCTGGTAGTTTAACTACTAAAACTGTTATCGTTGCCTCTGGGGCGGCACCAAAAAAATTAGGAATACCTGGTGAAAATGAATACTTCGGAAGGGGCGTATCCACTTGCGCTACTTGCGATGGCCCCTTTTTTGCAAAGCGCGACGTAGCTGTTGTAGGAGGAGGTGATTCTGCTCTTAGCGAAGGTTTGTACCTTTCGCGGCTCGTAAATAAAATATACTTAATTCACAGAAGAGATAAGCTAAGGGCTGAGCCCATACTTCAAAAAAGATTTTCTGAGCTAAGTAATGTCGAGTACTTATGGAATAGTGTGGTAACTAAGATCGCTGGAGAGAAGAAAGTTACTGGGATAACCGTTAAAAATGTAACAACTGGAGAAGAGCAGGAAATTAATGTTTCAGCTGTTTTTATATATATCGGTGAGGTACCACAAACGTCATTCGTAGACGTAAAGAAAGATGAAAACGGTTATATAATGACCGATGAAAACATGCAAACCTCTAGTCCAGGAATTTTTGCGGCTGGAGATTGCAGGCACTCTCTGACTAAGCAGGCCATAATAAGTGCTGGAGAAGGCGCGCTAGCAGCGATTGCAGCGCAAATGTACATTGAAGGGAGGCTTAGATCAAAGGAAAGACCCGAAGCCGTTAATCCGCAGCGAATATTATCATGAAGAAAACGGGTTGCGGAAGCCCTGGGAGATGGTCTTCCAGAAAAAGGGGGCGAACCAACCCAGAATACAGTCGATGCAAGCCGCCGGATTTTGCTCGCAAATTGTCCCCTAGGATAAGAATGCATCTGCAGGAGTGTAGGTCGTTGAAGATTTAGCCGAGGAATAGCTCGCGCAGGGCAACAGCCCGTCGTAAGGCTGCCGGCTCGGGAATTCCTTTAGACGGAATTGGGACATCTTTATATTTTTTGCATATATCTGCTAATTGCTTGGCTTTGTCCTCTGGCAAAAAGTCATACGTATATACCCCGAAGCCTACCTCAGCCCCGCTCCAATGCTTCATTTTGTCGCTCGCTCTTAGCGCTGGATAAATTTCCACATGCAAGTGAATTTTCTTATTATAATTAGCCGTGGGAGCTTGATGAAACGCTAGTATATAGGGCATTTTTACCTCAAAAACATGGTGGTAGCACCCTATTAACCTTCCAATGGCCTTACCTAGATGGGCTAATTCATCATCTGAAGCATCTGCAAGGGACGCCAAGTGCCGTTTAGGAATTATATGCCCTTCGTAGGGCCAGCGGGGAGCGTAGGGGAGTATTGCCTTTATTAAATCATCTTCAAATAACGTCCTATCGTCATTTTTGGATAATGTAGCGCAAATCGGGCAAGCCTTCTTGGACGAATTTATTTCCTCGCGGATAATTGGCGGAATGTAAGGCACGGCGTATATTTGGGAATGGGGGTGTTCTATGCTCACCCCTATCAGTTTTCCTAGATTTCTAAAAATCAGTACAGCTTTCACGAATGATTGTTTTGATAGCTCTACATATCTGTCTTTATATAGTAGCATGGCCTCCTTTAGTTGCTGCGCATTTAAATCGCATAAATCAGCGTAATGATCGAAAGATTCTACTATTACCTCAGAGTAACCCTTAGCTGGGATTTTTTTAAAATAATTATTTTCACCCTGAACTTTCTTTTCATTCGGAGATAGCATCGGAAATGCATTAGGCAGCCAATACGGGGCCGATTTCCCTATAGTTTCCGGTGCTCCCCTACAAAATGGACAAGCTTTTTTCTCAGCAACGGTCATAGGCCTGCTGCCTCTATCCGAAGATATGACGATCCATTCTTTTCTTAGCGGATCGAGGCGTATTTCTCTCATTTTAAGTGTCTAACAAGGTAATTTATAGAGATTGCGGCATATCAGCGCCAGCAACGGATTAATGAGTGAAAGTTATCGAGTTTAACTTTGTACGTGGGAAGTCGCCTTTTGAGAGTATAGTCGGCTAGCGATCTGTAAATCTGCTCGCTTTAAAGCGGGCAAAACCGCCTTACCCGTCGAAATCAAGACCCCCTCCCGCGCAACGCGTTATCAGTGGAAGAACTGGGATCGAGCTACCAGATTTGAGGTATGCCCTTAGCATCCCCGAAAAAGCATATAACGCATGCCCATGGAGGTTTTGAAATGTCCGATAATAATGAAAGGGGCTTGCAGTCTAACAAGGAAGATTTATCCGAGTGGTATTCCGAGATCCTTATAAAAGCTGGATTCATAGATTTTTCACCGGTTGGGGGTTTCATAGTGCTCCTCCCTCCTGCGATGTTTATTTGGGATAAGGTCAGGGATGTGATGAACAAAGAAATGGAAGGAATGCAAGTTAAAAATGCTTATTTCCCGCTTCTTATACCAGAAAGTTTACTTAAAAAAGAAAGTGAGCACTTCACCGGTTTCACGCCAGAGGTCGCATGGGTAACTCAAGCTGGAGAACAGAAATTAGAGGAAAGGCTGGCAATTAGGCCTACCAGTGAAACTATAATGTATACGATGTACGCGAAGTGGGTTCACGGAACGAGCGACCTACCTCTAAAGCTAAATCAGTGGAACAGCGTAGTAAGGTGGGAGACGTCATCGACCAGACCTTTTCTCCGCACGAAAGAATTCCTCTGGCAGGAAGCGCATACGGCGCACGCTACAAAACAGGAAGCGTTGCAGCAAGCAGTTGACGCAATCGCACTTTATGAAAAGGTATTGAGAGAGCTTTTGGCAATACCGGTTATTAAAGGCGTGAAGAGCGATAAGGAGAAGTTTAAGGGAGCCGTTTTTACGTATACTCTGGAAGCCATGATGCCAGACGGTAAGGCCATTCAGATGGCAACTTCCCACATGTTGGGTCAGAATTTTTCGGTGCCGTTCGAAATCGAGTACGTGGATGAAAAAGGGAATAAAAGTTACGTCTGGCAGACTTCGTGGGGGATCTCTTGGAGGATCATCGGCGCGATGGTAATGATGCACGGAGATGATAAGGGCCTCGTGATACCGCCCAGGGTTGCCCCAACTCAGATCGTAATAGTACCTGTTGTTTATAGGGGGAAGCCAGACCCTACGCCCGAGGCTGAAATGCTTGCCCAGGAGCTATCCAAGGTATTTAGGGTGGGGCTGGACACGCGGCAGGACAAGACGCCCGGGTATAAGTATAACGAATGGGAATTGAAGGGTGTACCACTGAGGATAGAAATAGGCCCTAGAGACATCGAAAAGGGGACCGTGGTATTTGCAAGAAGAGATACTGGGCAGAAAGAAGCTGTGAGCAGAGCAAACGTCGTGCAAAAAGCCCAGGAGCTGCTAGACGATATTCAAAATAATTTATACGCCGTCGCTAAGAAAAGATTGGATGAAATGACCGTTAGAGTAGATACCCTTGAATCTTTAAAAGATGTGGTAAATTCGAGGAAAGGATTTGCGGTAGCCGGTTGGTGTGGGGAACGGCAGTGCGAAGATCAGATCTACGAACAAACTGGTGCCACCATTAGGTGCGTTGAAGAACAGAATGAGGGCAGTTGCGTGATCTGCGGAAAGCCCGCTCGCTATAAAATGTACGTATCTAAGGCCTATTAATTTTTTGATCGAGATTTTTGATTTCAAGGATTATTTTATTCAATACCTCATTTTTTATGGCGTTTTCCCTCTTTGGGTTAGTTATCGGTATTCTTATTTGGATCGTGATTTTTTCTTCATCAATATCAGTAATGGCTAACTCGGGCTCTTCTCCTTTACCTGTGCTTTGCGCCGTATCATTCAGGATGGCCTTTATTTTGTTTATTAATGTTTCTGAGTAATTATTTATTGCTATAACTACTTTAAAATCTATGTATTTATTAGCTAATGGGGAATATACTGAAAATCCGTCTTTAAATAATGTTGAATTATTTATGTAATTTAGCATGCCGTCGGCCCTTTGAATTATCGTATAAAAGTTGTCCGTTCTTATGACCGCCCCCCCGATTCCTTTATATTCGATCCAGTCCCCTGCTTTGAACGCATTTGTGGTCTTGATCACGTAAGTAGACATGTATGTTGGTAGTAGATCTCTCGTAGCTATGAATACGCCGACGAGAATTAATAAAACCAACAGCAAAAAAATGTTAAGGGTAACTCCGAGCACGGAGTATATTGCAGCTATGCCTATTATCGCTATAAACAGGTCAGCAGCTATTTCCAGATCCTTGATTATAGAAGCGGGTATTTTTTTGAGCGCCTTGTTCAGGGTGTGGTGAATTATCCACACGGCCAACGCGCATAGAACTACGATTAAAGCGGCGTAAAGGATAGTTAGAATATGAATCCGAGGAAGATAAGTTACGTATACGTACAAAATCCTTCGCCTTTTTATTACAGTTAAGATACTTAAAAGGCTATTTCTAATATTTGATTACGAGCTTAAATTTCCGCATTAAATTTAATAAAATTACAATTTAATTTAAATAAATTAAGATGGGTTGATCTTTTCTAGCTGGACAGTTTGGTCCTTATTATTGAAGTAAAAATTAAATTTCTGAAAGAATCCGTCCCTTCCAAGTACGGGGACGACCGATTCTTTCTCGGAAATCGCAAATCTTATCTTGAAGCCTTCCGTCCCCTCAAGCCTGCATTCCAGCTCGTGTATGTAAGCTCTTATCAGTTCGCCGGCGAGACCAACGACGATTACTTCGTTGCCGGACTTTAAATTCACTCCTAAAATGTCTATAGTGCTCTTTGGGAGTATGGAAATATCTGCTCCCGTATCTATGTACAATGATATCGTGATCCAAGTGTTGGTCTTGGTTTTTAGCTGTATGGGGATTCTTGGTCTTAGGGATTTTCCCAGCACTCCCGAAATCTCCTGCTGATAAGAAAAAGAAAATGGATTTTTTTCAGCCAATTCGTTCATCTTTCAGAGGATAAGGATGTCATCTTCCGGTATATAAGCAAAGTAAAGCCCATCTTCCCACTCTGTCTTATTGACCTTATTATATACTTCCTTTAACGTTATAGATGAAGCTACCACTTTTCCTTTGTTTATAGCAACGAAGCGTCCACCGTATTTTTTTAATAGTTCCGTTTCTTCCATTCTATTTATTCAAAAAAGCCGCACCCCTATAAAGTTATTCTTAAGGCGAATGAGTTACTATGCCTTATTATCCTCTACAAAACGACGCTTACCGAGACCGCCTACCTCAAGGTTAAATACGATCGTTTTCAAGTGAGTCATCTCATCTATGCTGTAACCTATGCCCTCTCTGCCGAGTCCCGATGCTTTCTTACCGCCGAATGGGAAGTAGCCAACCCCGTGTTTGGGGTTGTCGTTTATTGTGACCTCTCCTACATCAAGCCGCTTGGCTACTTTCCACATGCTGTAGAAGTTATTCGTAAATACGCAAGAGTCAAGGCCGTATTTTGGCTTGGTCGCTATTTCCAGCGCTTCCTCATCATTTTTAACCCTGATAACGACGAGTACGGGGCCAAAGGTTTCCTCATTAACTATCTTAGAGTTAAGGGGGACGTCCGCCAAGACGGTAGGCTCAAAGTAACACCCATTTCTATGGCCACCCAATAATAGTTTAGCCCCCCTTTCTACTGCGTCGTTGACTAAGTCTTCTACTCTTTTCGCTGCCCCCTCGTTTATTAACGGGCCTAAATCTGAGTGGGGGTCCATGGGATCGCCCATCACCCATTTTTTTTCCTCGTCAACGATTTTCTGTATCAGCGCATCAGACACCTCATCTTCGACTAATACGGTTGCTACTGCATCACACCTTTGTCCGGCATTGCTCAGATTACCCTCCACAACTTTTCTAGCTGCCAAATTTATATCGGCATCTTTGAGGACAATAGCTATTCCTTTACCGCCTAGTTCGAGGTGCCTTTTTTTCATACCCATTACGTTATTTACGTGTACGCCAACGTCGGTGCTTCCCGTAAAAGTTACCATATTCACCCTTTCATCTGAAACGATGGCATCCCCGAGTTTTCCTCCTGACCCCGTGATTACGTTTAGCGCTCCAGCTGGAATTCCAGCCTCTTGAAGGACCCTGGCGAACAAGAGCAAGGCAACTGGGTCATCGCTTGCCGGCTTAGCGATTACGGAATTTCCTGATAACAAAGCGGGTATGATTTTTGCTGACGCTATGTATAAGGGATAATTAAAGGGAGATATCGCTGCGATCACACCTTCGGGCTCCCGAATGGCTAGCCCCATTTTTCCGACGGTATCTTCCGACCAATCGCCAGGTATGTATTCACCGTAGATTTTCCTAGCTTCTTCCATAGTCAGCATGAGCCTTTGCATCGTCGCTTCCACTTCTCCGCTTGCGCTCCTAATCGTTTTCCCTCCCTCGAGGACTAGAGCCTTAGCGATTTCTTCTTTATGTTGTTTGAGCAAATCTCTTGCTTTTTGAAATATTAATATCCTATCGATGGCAGGTATATCCCTGATTTTTTTTCCGTACGTTGATACCGCTTTCATGGTGCTTTCGACATCGTTCAATGTACCGCTTTGAACCCTAGCTACTATGGTTCCATCATGCGGCGAATCAACGGTTTGAAGGCCTCCGTCAGACTCGACCCACTGGCCGCCTATGAAAAGTTTAAACTCTGGGATTCCATCTTCCGCCAACGTATAAGTCGGTGAGAAGAACTCGCCCAAGATCGCCGCTACTCCTTTTTTGTTGTCCATGTAATTACTATAGCGCTCAGATAAAAACTTGTTCTTGTCATAGTTTTGAATTGCGTGTATTATATAATATCTTTTGAGTAAGAACTAGGGCCCATGTGAATAAGAAAAAAATTTTTATATTACCTTCGTATCATTTAACTTCAGTTTATTTTTTCGGCTGCTCTTCCTTTTTCTCTTCTTTCTTAGCTTTCTTAGGCAAGAGCCTCACCTGCTATTTAGGTTCTGCTCGGATAAAAACTTAGCGTTTTTATCTCTCTTTAATTTGATCCAGTTGCTTAATAAAATGTGAGAAACTGGTTTTTCGATGTATTTCATCTGCTATTGACTTAAGCATAGCTTTTATGAAAATGGGGGTATCGTTTCTTTGAGATAAAGAATAAAATGTAGATTTAGCTATTTTTTTCCATTTAAGAAAATCTTCATTGCTATTTACTGTGTTTAGTTGCTCTTCTAATTTTTTCACAGAAATTTTTATTAAATATACCGATTTAAGCAGTTCGACAGTACCATGATCTGTCTTATTGCGTCTCTCTAAATCGTATTCCACTCCACTAAGGGATAGCCTAACTTTGATTAATGCCTTCTCGTAAATTTCTTTCTCAGCTTCCATCAGGCAAAAAACTTTTTTTATAATTAAAGTCTTCTTTTGAATATAATACCTAGCGCGTACGCCGGTATCCTATTGGGTCACTGCTAATAATTTGGAAAGACTTAAAATTGGCCTTCATCTTTTTTAAAATGAAGATTGGTGTGCTTACTGGAGGAGGAGATGCTCCTGGTCTGAACCCGGCAATAAGGGCCGTCGTAAGGCGCGCGATATCTTACGGGTATCAGGTTATTGGTATAAGAAGGGGATGGGCTGGGCTACTTGAGCTTGATACGATACCTTTAGACAGAAATGCCGTATCTGGTATACTACCTAAAGGAGGTACTATGCTCGGTACTTCTAGGACTAATCCGTTCGTCAAAGAAGAAGATCAGAAAAAGTTGACAGAAAACATAAAGAAGCTGGGCTTGGACGCCATCGTTGCAATTGGAGGGGATGACACGCAAAGCGTGGCCAACCGCCTGAGTAAGCTCGGCTACAATGTTATTGGGATACCAAAAACTATAGATAACGATCTGTGGGGGACCGATAGGACGTTTGGTTTTGACACGGCAGTTTCTATAGCCACAGAAGCTATCGATAGGATACATACTACTGCTGAATCTCATCAACGGACAATAGTTGTAGAAGTTATGGGTAGGCACGCCGGGTGGATTGCCCTTTATTCAGGAATAGCAGGAGGGGCAGATGTAATATTGTTGCCCGAAGAACCATTTGACTTGAACGAAGTTTGTTCTATGGTGAAAAAAAGATATGATGAGGGCCGCAATTTTGCCGTCGTAGTAGTCGCTGAAGGCGCAGTGCCTAAGGGGATAGAAGACTTTTTCACGAGAAATTCGCAAAAGGATGCCTTTGGCCACGAAAGGCTTGGAGGGATAGGTGAGTGGCTCGAGAAAGAAATAGAAGAGCGTACTGGAGTCGAAACCCGTTCAGTAGTTCTTGGCCACGTGCAGAGGGGCGGAAGCCCTACGGCTTACGACAGAATACTCGCCACTAGATTTGGAATAGCAGCCGTTGACCTAATTAAACAAGGGAATTTCGGTAAAATGGTCAGCCTTCAGGGCGAAAAAATAGTTCCCTTGCCTCTTGAGGAAGCGGTTAAGGCTAATCGCGTCGTGCCCGAAGATATGCGTTGGTTGGCAAAGGTATTTTCTCCATGAAAGGATTGGTTATTTTCGACCTGGACGGTACGCTAGTAGAGGATAAGAGCAGCTGGAGATTAATCTACGAGCGGTATAGCCTTGAAGTAGCCTCCGATAAAAATTTTTCAGAGTTTGAAGCTGGTAAAGTCACCTATAAGGAATTAGTAAGAAAAACCCTAGTTGACTTAAAAATAGCTGGGGCTGTGTCGAAAGATATCGGCGAATTGTTCTCTAAACCGACGGTAGTGCCTTACGCCCTAGAAATAATCCAAGAATTGCACCAGATGGGATTCAAAGTCGCAATAATTTCAGCGGGGGTATGTAATTTAGTGCGCCAGGTAGCTAACATACTTGGGGTTGACCTCTATTTTTGCAATGAGATAGTATTTGATCAAGACGGGCGCATAAGTGCTATCAACGTGAACGTTGATCCCACAAAAAAAGGAGAAATAGTCGAGCGCTTACAGGCCGAATTCAATTTAATTCCGGAGCGTACCGTTGCCGTCGGCGATCATCAAATGGATGCCTCTATGTTTTCTAAGGCTGGTCACTATATGGTTGTAGGCAACGGGTACAAACCCGGTAAAAATGGTTGTAGTATTTCAAACCTCGGTGAAGTATTGAAATGGATTAAGGCTTGGTATCCTAACGGATTGGAGTAAGCCCGTAAAAACTTTGAGCCCTTCAGGTAAAGGTCACGCCCCTAGGAGAGGAATTGAAACGGTTATATTTTTGCCCAGTGAAAATAAAAAGGTATGATGAAGTTAAGGCGGGGCATCCGAGTCCGTTCCCGAAGCTCTTGGCGGGATACCCAGTTTTGATGATATTAGCTTTGAAGCGGCGACCTCTTAACGCATGAGAGGATATTCAACATCATATATTTTAGCGACGAAAGCATAAAGCAAGGATAGTAAGGCCGATTAACGTGCGCAATAGGCCGATGAATTTAAAGGAAGGTTAGGGGTTTGGGGGAAGCAGTAAGTCTCAATTGCTTTAGCGATGAGATAGGCGGGCTTCCCCCAACGGAAAGACGTTTATACCTTTACGT
>JAGDXE010000003.1 GCA_023256375.1 Thermoproteati archaeon
CCTTGGGAAACCAATCAAACCGAGCAGGAGCAAGGCGTAGCGCAAGCCTACAACATAATTTATGAGCAGGCACCCTATATGTGGTTGCCAGTGCCTTACACGTACTGGTTCCAGCAACCGTACTTACAAGGCGTCGTATATAATCCGTTCATCGGGTACAGATATAACCTAATGTACTACGTTAACTACACAATGAGTTGATTTTTTTATTAAAATATTGCGTAAGGGGCTTTACGATCAGCCTTACGTTTTAGGGCTGGACTTTCAAATATATGCAAATTTTTGCGGCTCAAAAAGTTAAGCCCAGCTTGCGCGGGATAATTTATAGGAAAGCTAGGGCTTGGGGGAAGCAGTAAAACCCAGCAGCTTCAGCTGAGGAGTAGCTCACAGTTTAGAAATTGAAGCGCATTGCGCGACGAAGCTGGCATAGAGTAAACCACGTTAAGTATACTTTGCATCTAAGCAATTATTCCTTATAGAAATTGGGTTATTACGAACGGATCAGTGGTGTCATGATTCGCGCCTAAGTTTATACGCGCAACGCGCAATGGTCTAATGCCTAAGTAATGAAGTTCGAGTGGCATGATTAAATTTGTGAGCCTTTGCTAGCAGGATTTTCTTGTTTTATCCGCGCCGGCGGTGGGATTTGAACCCACGAGGCCCTTACGGGCCAGTGGCTCACGGGGTTTATCCACTCCAGGCCACCTCCATCGGCCACTAGGAGACGCCGGCAGCAATGAATACATTTTTTTATTTTTAAGTGTTATGTATAATGTAGTTTACCCCGCGATAGTAGTTTGTATTGCCTTGGCGCTACAGCAGGCTAACTTAATCCTGGGTTGAAGATAGGTTCGCATCTTTTCCGGAATAGCTATGCCAAGAAGCGAAAGAGCGGAGCGCAGGCTCATGTACACAATTTTTGAAAGTGCTAATCTAGCCCCTATTACCGAATAGTTATCAGCCGTTAATACGGGTACGCGAGCGTAGTAAGAATTGAATTTATCAGCTATCTCCATTACGTTTGATGCTAACGCTTCTACGTGTAAAGTATCTGCAGCATAAGCGACCGTATCTGGCAGCCTCGAACAGAGCAATATTATCTCCTGTTCGGCTTCGTCGGTTAAATTAGAAAAGTCTGGCTCTTCGGGTATCATTATTCCCCTTTTAGAAGCCGTAGAAAGTATATTGTTGGCCCTTACTGCCGCGTACTGTATAAATGGCGCGGAGTTTTCTTCAAAATTCAGCGCGCGCTCTACTTGGAACTCCACGACTTTTTGCGCGCTTACGGATAAAAGAGCGTACTTAATCGCCCCTATGCCTATGGCTTCAGATGATTTAATTAGTGCTTGTTCGTCCATTTGAGGGTTTCTTCTCCTTATTTCATTAGATGCCATCAAAACGGCCAAGTCTATGACTTCATCTAAAGTCACGTAAGACCCGTAACGGCCGGCCATTTTTCTTCCTGGTAATCTCACCATTTCATAAGGGACGTGATGAAGACGAGATGCTTTAGGGTGGTTAATTGCGTAAAGAGCGAGCTTAACTTGAAGCTGCGCTAAGCTTTGCTCGGCTCCCACTACATTATAAACTTCGTCTGCTGAGGCCAATTTTTTAATCGAATAAATTACGTCCCTAGTTTGGTAAAGGGTAGTATTATCGCTTCTTAAAAGTAGCATAGGAGGGATCTCTTTTCCAGCTTTTTCGATCAGGGTTAAGTCTTTAGACGCTTCGGGCAACTTTGCTACGGCATTGCAGTCAACTGCTAAGACGCCCTTGTAAAGCATTTTGAACGGAGAATCTTGCACCGATTCTACCAACCCCCTTATATCTTCTTCTGTCGCCTGTTGGCTTTCCCAGTCCCATTCGTCAAAATTTACGTTTACCCTATCAAGCGTTTCTTTAAATCCCAAAAGGGCCGTGTTTACTAGGTCCCGGACTAATTTTAAAGTAGATTGATCTTTTACCTCCATCCCGCGTATCATTGTTGATATGGCGCGTTCCCACTCGTTCAAGGACATTTTTGAAAGGGAAGAAGAAAGTTCATCAAATTCTTTGGGAAATTTTTCACGAAGAGACGCGGCATACCCAATAAGTTCATCGCGTTTCTTTACCAAAGATGAGTAATCCGATCCGTTTTCATTTAGTTTTGAGTTTATGCCCGCTATTTCGTACATTATATTAGCGACCGCGTATACGAATCCTATCCAGTGATCAGGTTTAACGCCCTCGGGTTTCTTTGGGGAGTTTTTAAATCCAATTGTAGCGATCATTACCTGTAGGCCCATATCATCTACATAAAAATGGGTTTTTACGAAGTGTCCTCTCGCTTTCATTAGGCGCGCCAGCGAATCACCAAGAAAGGCATTCCTAGCGTGACCTATGTGCATCGGATGGAGCGGGTTTGCTGATGTATGCTCAATTATTACTTGCATCCCCTGAACCCGATTGTTGCAATAGTTTTCGCCCATCTCCTTAATCTGATTAAACGTTGCCTCTGATAATTTTTTTATATTGCACTTGAAATTTAGGTAGTTGTTGTTCACGTTAACGCTCGCTATGAGCCCAGAAGGTTCAACAAGATTAATCGGTTTTCCGTGCAGGTGGAATAGTGGAAGTGCTAGGTGGCCAAGCCTTAGATCCGATGGCACTTCAAGCCTTTCCACTTGATCCCCTAAGCCAATCTCACTTAGATATTTTTCTACCTGCGACTTAAATTCTCCGAAAGGAGAAACCATACTTTTTCTTTCGCTGGATATTTAAGATTTGATGTTTGGGCATTATGAACTGGAATTTACCTTGCTGCCATAGCTATTTGCTCTTCTTCGTGTTTTGCGTGGATTGCAAAGCTCCTAGCGTCGTTTTCAGATGCGGCAATTATTTCGTCGGCCAGGCATTCATCAATCGGTTTTGGGCTACTTTTGGCCGCGGCCCTAGCTCCTTCCGTTAAATTGCGCAGCGCTAGATCGAGTTGTCTCATAGGAGAGATATCCACTGCTACTCTGTACCTGATACCTCCGTGTATTATTCTGGTTGTTCCCTCAAGGATAATCGAATTTTCTATTGCTTTAACCAGTACTTCAACTGGATTTTTTCCAGTTTTTGCTTCGATAATTGAAAAAGCCTGGTAAACTATACCCATTGCTATTTCCTTTCTTCCTCCCATGCGGCCATGTCTCATCATATCATTCGTAAGCCTCTCAACCACGTGGACGGATTCTTTTCCGAATCTGGAAGATACATGGCGACCGTAACTATGTGGTATGTATGTTGGGCTCAAATTCAAATACCTAGCTAATCCCTTGTTCTTGATATCTATACCAACTACGTCCCAACGGCCAAAGAGCTTAGGGACATTAAATTTCACTTGGTTTGTTTGTTCTGACATTTTTTTCACCTTACTGGTTTCTTCTTTTTACCAATTAGCAGCTGCCAAAGGTCTATACCGTTTACTTTAGAGACACGCCACCTAACGCCAGGTAGGTCTCCCATCGACCTTCCGCTAGACCCTCCAATTCCCTCTACGACGATCTCGTCGTGTTCATCAATTACGTTGAGACTTCCGTCCCAAGGTACGAAAGCCGTGACCTGCTTCCCGTTCTTTATTAATTGCACCCTAACGCACTTCCTAACCGCCGAGTTTGGTTGTCTTGATTCGACACCCACTTTTTCAAGTACTATCCCCCTTGCTTGGGGTGAACCCCCTAAGGGATCCGTTTTATATCTAAGTCCGGTTATTCTGCGTTGAATTTTCTCCTTACTCCACATAAAGTGCCTTCTATTTCTGATCAATTTTCTTGCCGCGAAGAGACCATTAGGTGAATTTGCCAACTTTCATATTAACATAAAAGGGCCCTTTAACCCTTTCGTTCCAAAAAAGCGCCGGGGACGGGATTCGAACCCGCGAGGTCCGAAGGGCCAACAGCTCTCGGGGCTGCCGCCTTTGTCCACTCGGCCACCCCGGCAAAAATCTAAGGGCATAAGATTTAACCGTAGCGGTATATGCTCCGCGTAATACTTTAATAAATAATGTTAGCGGTTTGGGGGCAGTAAATCAGGGTTCAGCGATGGCATACGCTAGGATGGGTTCGATTAGTTCGGCCAGGAAAGGGATCTCAAGTTTAGCTGACAAGTAGCCCATCAAATAGAAACTTATTACCGCAACGGATAAAACCGTCTTCATTAATTAATTGGCAGAACATGGCTGATAATGCAGGGGGTTGGATAGACGACTTGGCTTCCTCGGTTATGAAAGTTAAGGGGAAGCACGTAATAGCTTCGGCTATAACTACTAGCGGCCCCACACATCTGGGGACTGTAGAAGAATTTTTCTTTCCATCTGTTGTATCTGAAAGACTCAAGGAGATGGGCGACGACCCAGATTTTATATTTATTGGCGATGTAATGGATGCTTTCGATTCCGTACCTGCTGGGCAGAAGGGCGACTTGGCATATTATTTAGGAAAGCCTCTAATAAGTGTACCCGATCCCTACGGCTGTCATAAGAGCTTCGGGGAGCATTTCTTGCAAGAAACCGTTGATTTTATGCATAAACTTGGCGTTTCTCCGCGCGTAATCCCAGTAAACAAGCTCTATTCGGAAGGGCAATACGACGAATACGCTAAAATTTTTTTCACGAGATTAGACGATGTGAAACAGATACTTGAAAGGACTTCCTTAAAGAAATTACCGCCGTCTTGGAAGGACGTTATAATGCCAATTTGCGAAAAATGCGGAAATATTGCCACAACGAGGGTAACTGGCTTTGATGGGGAATACGTTTATTATGCTGACGATAAAGACGTGGGTTACGCTAAGGGATGCGGACACCAAGGAAAAATCCCATTGAGTTCACATCAATGGAAGATGCCTTGGAGGTTAGACTGGCCTACCAGGCAGGCATTTTTGGGAGTTACTCTCGAAGGCGCAGGAAAGGACCACCACACAAAAGGTGGCAGTTGGGATACAGCCGAAGCAATACATCGCGAGATCTTGAATAGAGACCCTCCGATTACTTATCGCTGGGGATTTGTATTACTTAACGGGAAAAAAATGAGTAAATCGCAGGGCATAGGTTCTCTCTCAACAATAGTAAAATACGTTCCCCCAGAGGTGTTAAAATACTTCCTGCTCAGAGTTGACATAGAGAAAGATAAGAATTTAGACGATTCGGGAGAGGGGTTACTTAAATTAATTGAAGAATTTGAAGAAAATTTAAAGAGGCCTAGGGATCCTAAGAAGCAGTTCGCTTTGCATTTTTCCTCGCCTTCGGACGCGTGGGAGGTTCCCTTCGTATCGCTTCTTTTAGCGTATCAAATAGAAAGAATCTGGGAGGGAACCAAAAAGCGGGTCGGTATTAAAAGCGATTACCTTAGGCCTTACGTTGAGGCTTGGGTAAATGGCGATAAGCTTCCCGAAATTTACAGGATAAACTATAGGCCATCAAAGCAAAATGAAGGGATCATTTACACTTGGCTGAGCGCGTTAAATGGGACAGAAAGCGGTTTCCAGGCATCCCAGAAATTGAGGGAAGTCGCGCAACAAAATTCGATTCAAATAGAAAGCGCTTTCTCGCAAGCGTACGCGGTATTGATAGGCAGGCCAAACGGGCCACGCCTTTCATCATTAATTGACGCGATAGGACTGCTTAGGATAAAAAATGATGTTATTGGGCGATTGCGAACCTGGCTAGAGACCGATACTTTGACTTGCGTCTGCTGATTGGTCAAGAGTGGCCTTTTTATTGATAAATGCGCCTGATATGCCTTAATGCCTTTACGCGATCAAAAAATCAAGAGTAAGACCCAAAAAACCCTTAAGGGGACGCCTAAGTAAGACGTGCCTCGGTAGTCTAGACCGGACAAGGATAGCGGCCTTTCGAGCCGCGGACCCGGGTTCAAATCCCGGCCGAGGCACCAAAAGATAATTATACCTATTTTCTATGATGCCAACCCTTGAAAATTGCGTGCACTGTTGCATAAATCCTAAGCGCTTCAAACGTAATGAAATTAGTATACAGGTAGGGCCAGAGCAACCCGGATTCTACGCGAAGCTACTTCGGGCTGTGTGGCATGTCCGTACAAGTAAGTGTCGGTCGCTGAAGCAGGAACCTCAAATCCTTTAGGGATGAGAGGATGCCAGTGAGCAAGAAGCCTACCTCAAAGAAGAGGGATTTCGGTAATAATCCTTATAGTGCGTTGTCTAATTCTATTGTGCCTTGGGAAGATCTTGTAGGAGAAAAGCTAGCTGATTTGCTGGAAGCGAGAGGCTACAAGGAACCATTTCCTCCGCAAGAAAGCGCGGTTAGGTCAGGTCTCCTGCAAGGTAGGAACATGATAATTTCCTCCCCAACTTCTAGTGGGAAAACCCTCATAGCCGAAATTGCTATTGCGAACATATACATGAATGACCCTACGTCGAAAGCGCTATACCTTGTGCCTTTGAAAGCTATAGCTTCCGAGAAGAGCTCAGAGTTGTCCTCGGCGTGGAAAGGGCTTGGTCTGAGGGTAGCCACGACTACGGGAGACTACGAATCGAAAGACGAATGGCTCGCGTCATATAATTTAATAATAGCTACCAATGAAAAGGCCGATTCATTGCTTAGACAGAGGCCAACCTGGCTCAATCAGATTAAGGTAGTTGTTGTGGATGAAATTCACTTAATTAACGAAGAAAGTCGGGGTCCGACGTTGGAAGCTGTATTAGCGAGGTTGAGGCGCCTTCTACCACGCGCACAAATAATCGCTATGTCCGCGACCATAGGGAATCCTGAGGAGTTGGCCGAATGGTTGGGGGCTGTTTCAGTAGTTTCTGATTGGCGTCCAGTTCCGCTGAAAATAGGCGTAATGAAAAGTGGCATCGTGGAGTATGAAGATGGTTTATCGATAGACTTATGCAGTAAAACCAAGGAAGAGAAGAACAGCGCTCTTTACCTTCGCTGTTTGGCCGAAGACACGTTGCGCGAAGGGGGTCAATTTTTGGTCTTCGCTAACAGTAGAAGAAATGCGGTAAAAATGGCGAAAGATCTTTCCCCGGTAACGGATAGGTACGCCGGAAGACCTGAGCTTGAAAGAATCGCTAAAAAAATTTTTTCATTAGATTCTACAGAATTGGCGAAAGAGCTCGGCGAACTAGTAGAAAAGGGCGTTGCATTCCACCATGCGGGGCTTTCGCCCGAGCAGAGAAAGTTGATAGAAGATGCCTTTAAGGGTGGGCTAATAAAGGGAATAGTAGCCACCCCTACATTAGCTGCTGGCGTAAACCTACCGGCCAGACGCGTAATAGTGCCGAGCCTAGTTCGCTATGAAGCTGGATACGGTATGGCCCCCATTTCGGTAATAGAGTTTAAACAATTTTGCGGAAGGGCGGGGAGGCCGCAATACGATGATCACGGCGAGGCGATAGCATTTTTCAACGGCGACGCCGAGGAATTTTTTGAAGCCTACGTTAGGTCTCCTCCAGAATCGATCGCTGGGCATTTGCTCGAGGGCGAAGAGGTTAGCTTTCAAACACTGGCATCAGTGGCATCGGGCTATGAGGATACAAAAGATGGAATTACTGAGTTTTTCAAGGGTTCGTTTTCGGGCGTTAAATATAGTCGTGAGGAAGTGGCGGAAAAAGTAGATAACTCGTTAAATTACTTAGAAAAAGAAGGTTTTGTTAAGTATGATGGGTTAAGGTATATCGCTACTCCATTTGGCAAAAGAACAGCTGAATTATACATTAAGCCGCTGACCGCAGCGATATTAAGAGCGGCATTGCGCTCGTTTAAGCAGGATACACCAGAACTTTTGTACGTTTACGCTTGTACGATAACTCCGGACTCCGTTACCGTAAGGGCTAGGGAAAGCGAGGAACAAGACTTGGATAAATATTTTGATGAGGTGGAGGGAGAAGGAATTGGCCAGGAATTTCGCGACTTTATGGACTTATGCGAAGACCCACTTTCCTCCCTTAAGACTGCTCTGGTGGTAAGAGATTGGATGAACGAAGTGGGATTTGAGGCCATAGAGAGTAAGTATAGCGTGCAACCCGGGGACCTTTACCAGGTAAGGGAGGCTTATCAGTGGATATTTTACTCCGCTTTCAGGTTATCTAGTACAATTAAGAGGTCGGGCATTGGAGAAAGGTATTACAGGTTTTCTGTAAGGGTCAAAGAAGGGATTAAAGAAGAACTTATACCCATAATCGGCCTTAGGGGGATAGGTAGGGTCAGGGCAAGAATCCTGTACGAAAACGGGATAAAGACCGTCGACGATTTCTTAAAAACAGATGATTCATTGCTGCTGTCTTTACCTACGTTCGGGCCTGAAATAATAAGGCAGGCCAAAGAATCCGCGCAAAAGCAAGCCAACGCCGGTGGACGAATTGCCTTTGTTTAGCTGGCGTTTAAGGCTGATAGTATAAAAAGTTGGTTTAGCGTGGATTACATAGTTTAGGGTTCTCCCGCTGATTTATCGAAACTGCTTTCTACCCATTATATTTTTGTTCGCTTATTTTTGAATGGAGCTAGTTTTGATAAAATAGGTTGTGTATTTTTAGGCATGGTCAGGTAATTTTGTTTTGTTCAAATGCGTTAAAAGATCAAAAAGTTTATATGTAGCGGACTTAAAAAGTAAAATGTCTAATAAAAAGTCTGTTTCCAAAACATTAATTGCTGCGATTATCGTTATAGTAGTAGTGATTGCAGGTGCAGCTGGCTACGTCTATTATCGGAATATTACTAGTAGCTCTCAGGTAAAAACAGTCGTTATTGCGCCATCATCGCCGAATACTTTAATTGATATAGGGACGATGGGTCAAATATATTCGCCTGACGCGTTGGATCCCGCTACGGGTTTCTACGGAGTAGATGGATCGGCGTTTGCCGTAGTATACCAAGGATTATTGACCTATAATGGTTCTTCACTCACCCAATTAGTACCAGTGCTGGCCAAATCTTGGGTTATGGAGCCGAACGGCTCCACCTACGTCTTCATAATGAGGCCTAACACCTACTTCAGCAACGGCGACCCGATCAACGCCACCACCGCTTGGTTTAGCTTCTACCGCACTATCCTGATGGCCCAGGGGCCTGGCGTTTCCAACTACGAGGGTATAATAGCCCAGTTCAAGGGGCCTTACTTCCTCCCAGTTGGCGCCTCTCACGCGGTACAGTACGCCTTCCACCTTTCATCCCTTCCTAGCCCGAACCAGACCGCAGCCATCCTATCCCAAGTACTCAGTAACTTCAACGCGCATAACTCTACGATCGAGGCCCTGATGTCGTACCGCAATCAATCGGTTGTGATGTTGAACTCGTCGGCCGTAGAGTTTAACTTACTCGAGCCTTACTCTTGGTTCACTTACGATATTGCTTCCGGCGGTTGGGGTGATTTCGCTGACCCCGCTTTCGTTGATGCCCACGGCGGCGTTCAGGCCGGTCAAGCGAATTCCTACATAAATACTAACGGCATGGTCGGCAGCGGGCCTTACGTCATATCTTCAGTGGGTTCTGA
Source organism: Thermoproteati archaeon (assembly GCA_023256375.1). Lineage (GTDB taxonomy): Archaea > Thermoproteota > Thermoprotei_A > Marsarchaeales > UBA168 > UBA168. The sequence continues at coordinate 9,495 of JAGDXE010000003.1, forward strand.
GATGTCGAGCATAACCCTCAAGGCTAACTCCAACTACTGGGCGGCTAAGGCTACCGACGTGCCCTGGACTCTTGCTGCTCCTAAGATCCCGAACGTTATAATCGAGTACGGCGCCTCTCACGCGGACAGGGTCGCAGAGTTTGACTCTAATCAAGCCCAGCTGAGCTACGTTTCGATACCGTCTCTTGGCTCAATCTACGGCGGTTATCAGTACAAGCAGTACGTACCATTCAGCAAGGTATTCGAGAACGAGGGGATGCAGCCGGGAGTTGGGTATATTGCGTTGAATACTCAGGTTTACCCGACCAATATAACTGATTTCAGGCTGGCCTTAGTGCACGCGGTAAACTACACCCAGATAATTGACTCGATATACGCGTTCAACGGCACGGCCCTAGCTGGTATGTACGTGGGCCCAATTACCCCAACTATGCCGCTTTACAACCCAGATCACCTTCCCGTCTACTCGTTTAACCTGACCCTGGCCGAACAGTACCTCAACGAATCCGGCTGGCAAGGAGGTTTCTACGTGGTACTCCCGAGCGGCAATACCCTAGGTAACCCCAACGGTAAGGAGCTGCCAGCTCAAACAATATATACTATAGCGCCGGTAACGCCCAGCGAAGAAACAGAGTTTGAGATAATACAGAAAGATCTCTCCAATATAGGTATCAGTACGTCCTTGTATCCGGTTACCCCATCTCTTACAGATACTTGGATGACACCGAGTGGTGAGCCTTCGTTGATATTGTTGGCGTGGGGCCCAGATTGGCCTGACCCAATTTATCAGCAATTAATGGCTCAAACTGGCGTGGCATTCGGCGGATTGGCGGGTAACTTGGCTTGGCTCAATAATTCGCAGCTTAACGCGCTGTACCAGAAACTACCTTGGGAAACCAATCAAACCGAGCAGGAGCAAGGCGTAGCGCAAGCCTACAACACGACCTACTGGCTAGCACCTTATGTCTGGTTGCCAGTGCCTTACACGTACTGGTTCCAGCAGCCTTACTTGCAAGGAGTTACTTACAACCCGTTCACTGGATACTACTACAACCTGATGTACTACGCCAATTACACCGCAGCGGCTAAATCGTAAAGGTGCGAGCTATGCAGTCAAACTTTATTTTTTTTGTAATAAGGAGGGCATTTAATGCCCTTATTACGCTTTTCTTATTGATATTATTAGTTTTTGTGCTGATTCACGTGGTCTTGCCGACTCCAGAAGCTATGGCTAAGGTATACGTAGGAGGAGCTCACTACACCCCTGGAGAGCTGCAAGCCATAATATCTAGGTATGGGTTGGATCAGCCGTTGTACGTTCAGTTTTTCAATTATTTAATTAACGCAGTTAGGGGCAACTTTGGTATGGACAGCCTTTACAAAGTCCCCGAAATGCAGCTACTGGATAAATTTATCCCTATAACTCTTGAATTCGTGGTAATAGCTGTGGCGCTTCAAGTGGTCATAGGGGTACTGACCGGTGGTCTAGCCGCACTATGGAGGGGGAAGGCCGTCGACTGGGGCATAAAGGTCTTGTACCTATTGGCTTGGGCCGCCCCCGTGTTCTTATGGGCCACTCTTTTGCAATTTACTTTCGCTTACAACCTAAGGGTGCTCCCCTCGATGAACATAGCTAATCCATTGCTTACCCCACCACGTCCAATTACGGGCTACCCGCTAATAGACGCGGCGCTTGAAGGGGATTGGCCCTACTTTGATTCCGTTGTTGTTCACATGATACTTCCAGTTCTAGCCATCGCTATTACTGGATTTGGGCTTACCACTAGGATGATGAGAAGTAGTTCCATAGAAGTATTGGATAAGGATTACGTTAGGCTGGCTTACATGAAAGGTCTCAGCAGCGGCAAGGTCTTTACTGGGACTATCTTCAGGAACGCGATAATCCCGATAATAACCTTAACCGCGGTTCAGTTCGGGTTTGCGGTCGCGGGAGCTGTGGTCATCGAGGAAATATTCCTCTACAAAGGAATGGGTTTCTTCCTGTACCAATCAGTGGTTAATCTGGATTACGTGGCCATCCTCACGACTACAATAATAATTGGTATATCCGTAATCGTGGCCAACTTCATAGCTGACGTGCTTTACGCTTTGATTGACCCAAGGGTGAGGCTTGAATGAAAGTAGTCGATTTAATAAAAAAGGCTCTTGGCTTTAGGGGCGACGTAGACGCTACAGCCTCGACTACAATTCCAGAAAATCTTACTACTTGGTATTATATGGTCCACAAAAAAGAGGCGTTAATAGGAATGGTTATAGTTGCCGTCTTTTTGGTGTGGGCGTTCATAGAGGGCCTCATGCAATTAATGGCTGGTTATCTAAGGAGGCCCTATTTGGGCTGGGTCCTGCTCCCCCACAACCCGTTAGCCTCCCCTAACCCCGCTATAAGCCTGAATCCTCCATCGATAAAGTACCTATTCGGGACGAACCTTAACGGGCAGGATATACTATCGAGGTTGCTGTACGCCGCCCCAAAAGACGCATTTGCCGCCGTAGTCGTAGTAGGATCTGCGGTGTTGCTCGGCGGGGTACTTGGAGTTATAGCTGGATACTATGGGGGATGGACCGACGAGATTCTTATGAGGGCTACAGACGCCTTTCTTGCCTTTCCTGGCTTGGTTCTGGCCATAGCTTTGAGTATATTAATAGGGCCCGGCTTCAACTCGGTACTAATATCTCTTACAATAATATGGTGGCCTATTTATGCCAGGCTGTTCAGGGGCCAAGCTCTGACGCTCAAGTACCGGGGTTTTGTTGAAGTATCAAGACTTTTTGGCGTAAGCCAAATTAAGATTTTGTTCAGGCACATATTTATGAACGCTATTGACCCGATACTGGCGTATATGGCGTTAGATTTCGGTACTGTAATCCTTACCTATTCAACGCTTGCATTCTTGGGGATAGGCATTCAGCCTCCATATCCCGAATGGGGATCGATGTCCTCTAACGGGCTGAGCTTTTTCCCAAGCGCGTGGTGGTATACGCTATTCCCGAGCGCCACCATCCTGTTGGTGGTTATAGGGTTCATACTTGTAGGTGATAGCCTTCAAGATGCGCTTTCTGGGAGGGTGAATGACTGATGGATGCCATAAGAGTGAAGGGTTTAAGTGTTTACTACAGGACGCCTTTGGGGCAAGTCAAGGTCCTCGATTCTGTAGATGCCACTTTTGAAGAAGGAAAGACAGTTGGGGTGGTAGGAGAAAGCGGTTCTGGAAAGTCCACGCTTGGCTTCGCGATTACCAGGCTTCTACCTCCAACAGGAATTACAAAGGGATCTATCCGGTACTACGACACTGAATTATTAAGCCTTCCAGCCAAGAAGATGAGGGAAGTGAGGGGGACTGGCATATTTATGATAATGCAGGATCCCTTCAGCAGTTTAAATCCGGTCAAAAGAATAAAGGACCAGTTGATGGAGGCCTTACTAGTCAAGTACGAGAGAAGGAAGGAAACCCTTGACCCGAAAAGCGGGGAAAAAGAGATACTAAAGCGTTTATCTGACGTTAAATTACCTGATCCAGATTTGGTCATGCTAAAATATCCTCATCAGCTCTCCGGCGGACAAATTCAAAGGATCGTCATCGCCATGGGGCTGCTGTTGGAGCCAAAGGTTATGATAGCGGACGAGCCGACATCGGCGCTCGACGTTAGTATACAAGCTCAGGTTATAGCCCTTATGAAGGAACTTCAACAAAATTACGGCATGACGTTGATTTTCGTTACTCATGACCTTGCCGTCGCCTCAGCGGTATCGGATAAGGTCCTGATCTTATATGCGGGTAGGACAATGGAATTCGGAGACGTAGGCGAAACTATTAAGCAACCGCTTCATCCTTATACTCAGGGCCTACTGAAAAGTTTCCCGTCGGGTAGCTATAAGGAAGGCAGGTTGTTCTCCCTGAAGGGCATGCCCCCCTCATTTTTTGATATGCCTGCAGGGTGCAGATTTAACCCCAGGTGCCCGTACGCGTTTGACCGCTGCTTTAAGGAGGAGCCTGGTGTTTATGGCGTTGGCGATAGGCTAGTGAGGTGTTTCCTATATGACAAATCTAATAAGAGCTGAAAGCGTTAAGAAGTACTTTCTAGCCGAGAAAAGCGGACTTTTAGAAAGGCTTGCTAGGAAGCAAAGAAGCTACATAAAAGCCGTGGACGGAGTAACAGTTGATGTGATAAAGAACGAAACTACGGCACTCGTTGGAGAGAGCGGCTCTGGCAAGACGACCCTCGGCAGGATGATGGTCACGCTTGAGACGCCCACGGAAGGAGAAATTCATTATGATGGTCTCTCTATAGAAAAAAAGAACTTGGACAGCGTAAGGAAGCGGCTACAAATAGTCTTTCAAAATCCATACGAAAGCCTAGACCCTAGGATGAACATAAAGCAGATAATTGAGGAGCCGCTTTTCAGGTTAAGCGCCGCCGAAAGGCTGGAGCGCGTCAAGGAATCCTTGGAAGCAGTAGGGCTGAACTACAACGATATATACTACAGAAAGGCGAGAGACATCTCTGGCGGGCAGCGCCAAAGGGTCGCAATTGCTAGGGCAATAGCGCCAAATCCCGAATTCATCATGCTTGACGAGCCGACTTCTGCTTTAGACGCCTCAGTTCAATCGCAAGTACTGAATTTATTGGTAGACCTAAAGGAGAAATTTAATTATACCTATCTCTTCATAACTCATAATATACTCGTTGCTAAATATATATCAGATGAAATATACGTCATGTACGCTGGCAAGATAATAGAATCAGGAAAAACTGAAGACGTTTTCAATAATCCCATGCATCCTTATACAAAATTACTGCTGAAATCCGTCCCAAGGCTTGAACCCGGCGTTAAATTGGAGCCAATGGTTGGTGAGGCCCCCAGCTTACTCAATCCTCCTAGCGGGTGCAGATTTAACCCCAGGTGCCCGTACGCGTT
>JAGDXE010000008.1 GCA_023256375.1 Thermoproteati archaeon
CGCCTATCTCAGCGTTGAAGCTGAGATTTACAGCTCCCCTCAAACTCCTAACCTCTTTTTAAAATTCTTGTTTAATTTTTCAGGTAGCCACTTCTTAGGCGACCGTTCACCCACTAAAAACTTTTTACTTCGCCGTTTTTACGCGGGGGTCGCCCATGAAAATCGTTAAATTAAAAAATGCGTTTCAATTTTTGAGACCAAAATAAGTCTTAAGAACGAACCTTCAACGCATTAAAAGCAGATGGAGTATTAACACTAGAATTACAAGCATGTACCAGAAACGCCTTAAATTAATCGTGAAAGATCAAACGAGCCTGGACTCTAATTTTCTGTAGAGGTTTGCAAATGAAAAGGGCTTCAAGCGCACGAATCTAGCTCTTTCAGAGGATATCTTAACGCTTATTTCAGTTATTTGCTCCTGCGTTTCTTCGCCATCGACTACTAGAGCGGAATTACCTTGTGCCGTTATTTTTAATTCAGAGTTATTGGTAACAAATGGTCTTATTCCCCAAAAGAAGGGGGCAACGGGAACTACAACCATAGCGTCTAGAGATGGATCTACGAGAGGACCCCCTGCAGAAAACGCGTAGGCTGATGAACCTGTAGGGGTTGCTATAATTATACCGTCGGCTCTAGCCTTGAATAAGTAATGATCATCAACGTAAAGGGTAACCGTAATGCTCTTACCTACTGAGGCTGATTTCAGCAATACCTCATTTAGGGCCGTCTTTCCTGCCGTGCTAAGCAGGCACCTTTCCTCGACAAAAAAATCCCCCGAAATAATTTTTAATAACCATTTATCGAGTTCTTCGGCCTCCAGCTCGGAGAGAGCCCCCAAGCCACCGTAGTTTATCGAAATAAATGGGATTGAGTTATTGCCTAATTTCATCCTAGTCCTGAGCAACGTCCCGTCTCCTCCTAAAGATATCATCACGGATGGCACTTCATCCTGCTTTTGTATTTTTTCCTGCTGGCCATACAGCGTTAAATGCACGACGTCAATGCCCATATCGGATGCAATTTTGGCTATTTTATCTTCGGCAGTCTGCGCAGTAGGTGTATTAGGTCTGCGCGATAAATAAATACGCCTTATTCCTTTATCCCAACGATAATAGTTTGCCATATAAAATTGAATGCGGCCCTTAAATTTATATCGAAAGTTAAAAGCCCTATACAGCCTAAAAGCGGAAAATCTTCTTAATAAATCACGGTATTTTAATACGGTCAGAATAGTTCTGGCTTTCTTTTAGAGTAACGGACGAATAACCTAAAGTTATCTTTACCCTGCATTTCTTCTATAATGCGCTTCTTTATAGCTTGAACCAAATTCTTTACTCCGACCCGCTTTTCAAAATCTTCAAATGATTGAAACGGGGCAATCTTCCTTTCATCTAAAGCTTTCCACATAATTTTTTTACCAATACCTGGTATAAGTTCTAATTGATGGAGGCGCGTAGTTATCGGAGATGATGAGTTAAAGAAGTTAACGAAGTCTTTTTCCCTTTCTTTAATGATCGCTTCAAGGGCATCGTCTAGAGTCTTCTTAGCGGCTGGAGTTAAATCTTCATAGGCTATTATTGCATCAATTCTTATGTAATTAAAGCTTACGTCTGGACCCACGTATATTCTTTCGCCCGGCTTTATTTGGCCCAAGGCTGGTCCAGGTACCGCCTCGAATAAAGTAAAATAAAAGATGCCTAACGCCTGCACTATCGGCGTTGGAGATTGATGGTGGGAATAGGGGTTACCGTAAGGCAAATAATCCAATACTATAGCGTATTCTTCGTTTATCCTAACGCGTTCCCGTCTTCCCCTATCCCTGTTACTCATATGAATCGCCTACTACTCCTTTTTATCGACTTTTTCCTTTCCTTCATCGGTTATGTACGTTTGGACGATTGAAAAGAGCTCGCCCAATTTTTCTAACGGGCTTATCGATTGCTCGTGAGCTAGGAAGGGAAGAAGCTCATCTTTGCTCTTTGGTAAGGCGTTGGCAATCGATATAGCAGTATTAGTACTAACCCCTTTTGAAACCAAGGATTCAACCAACTGCCTCGCTTTTTCCGCGGGTAATTTAGAAAATTTACTCAGATATTCCTGTATCACGGCGTCTTCGTAGCTAGCCATTATGGCTAACCGGCCATAATATTCGTTAGCCTCCGGTATCGTTATTTCTTTGTGTTCTACAATCTTCAACGGTATCACCTAAGCTAATGGGCGTATGTGAACAGGAGATACCATTATTTTTGCAGTCCGTTTATCTAGGGGTATACCAATCACGTAGCACCTTCCCCGTTTTTCGATCACCTGCCCGACCCTACCCTGATACCTAAGGTGAGGCATGCCCTCATAAACTCCTGGCCATATATCTATAGCAATTTTCTGGCCTTTATCATAGGTAGCTAGCCACCTCTTGATAGGGGGAAAGCCGCCCTTCTCCGAAGTCTTACTAAGCAAGTTTCTTCCCTTTTTTCTATATCCCTTTGCTTTCAAATGGAACTTCTACCTCCATAACATCTAATTGCTTGCATTTAAGGGGTTTTCCTATTTTGCTCGATAAACTAGGAAGAGTGCGGCCTTCGTCGCCGCTAATCAGCTCCTTTATATAAGTACCCCCCTCTGCTTGCACGTAAAACTTCAATTCGTTCTCAGAAATTTTTTCTACTTTTAGCTCGTAAATAAATTTCTTTCTAACTAGGTCCGCCCTTCTCCTGCTAACCCTTTGGGGCGTTCTCTGAGTTATTTCTAAACCGTTAAATGATGAGTTGAGAACTTGGACGTCCTCATCAGTCAGAGTTTCACTGCTTTCTATTTCCCCTTCGTATACTTTCTTGTTTTTTTCCTCAGACTTTACTTTATTGACGAAATCCTTACCCACAAGCCTTAATTCTCTTACTTCGACTTTTCCATTAGAATGCTGCTTTATCATTTCTGCAGCATTAGAAAGATCAATTTCTCTAATTTTCGGCGATTCCAATTCCATAACGAAGGGCCTACCGCTGCCGAGCATTCTCGCGTCAACGTCTTCCCTTCCGGCAGCGTGGAACTTATCTCCACTGGCCCTAGCCAGTGGTACTAAAGCAGAGGCAATTTCCTCTTCTACCGAGGTAGGGTATTTTTTACCAGTGTAATTGCAGCGCGGGCAACCTTTTCCGTTGCAGTAGCTGCATACCCATTTAGATTGAGGTATGCCCCTTTCAAGCTTCAAATATCTTCCGTAAACGTATATAGGAGATACCTGCAAACTCACAGTCATCGATAAAGGATGGACTTGTACCAGTACGTCTGGGTTCTTTAAGTCTACTTCCTTCCCGGTCAGCTGAGATAAAATCTTGCCGACCTCCCTGTTTATTTCCCATTTAATGGATTCGTAGCCCTGCAAGCCGTTATCCACTGCAAGTTTCTCTTCCTTTACCATAATTTCTTCTGCCCCTACAGTAGCAACTAGAAAAGTCCGCCATTGCAAATCGGACAGCTCATTCAGGGCCGCCTTTACGGCTTCATCCATATGATCTAACACCCCCCCGCAGATCTCGCATGCAAGCGGAGAGCCTTCGGCCTTTTCTCCCTCAAATACTATTACGTTGGCCGCGGGCTGGTAGGCGCCATTTTTCCATATATATTGCAGATCTTCCTTTCCCCCCTCCCCTATTCTATTATGGGCCTCCATGGTTAATACTGCTTTTATGGATTTACCCCGTTCCTCATTCTTTAAACCCCTTCCATAACGGGCAAACATCCTCCCTAAACAGTGATCGCATAAAGCGTGATTCCTTAACAAGTCCATAGCTTTTTCTTCTATTTCCATCGCGCTCCACCCAGTAAACTAGCCAGGCGTTTATTCCTTCTAGCGTTTTTCATAGTTTTTTTAAGCAAATCGTATTGTCTAATCAAATCTTTAACGTCCTCTGGGCGTGTACCCGAGCCTTTAGCAATTCTTTTTATGCGCTGGGAGTCGACCAAAGAAGGGTCCTCCCTCTCCTTTCTGTTCATAGATTGAATAATTACTTCCCATTTCTTCATTTTTTCTTCGCCTTGTTCTTTTGCAACATCATCTAACTTAATACCACCAATGGGTAGCGTATCCAAGATTTTACTTAGACGCCCCATCTTCTTGAACGCTTTAATTTGCTCAAGCATATCATCAAGCGTCATATGGCCACTAGCTATTCTCTCAAGCGATTCTTGTTCTTCTTGTTCCGCGATCTGCATGGAATTAACGAGGGCTCTCAAATCTCCCATGCCTAATAGCCTACTTACAAAACTTTTGGCATCAAATTCCTCTAAATCTTCTAGCGCTTCGCCTACTCCAATAAAAGCAACGGGGACTTTTAAATAGGCGACCGCGGATAAGGCTCCACCGCCCTTTCCAGATCCATCCATTTTAGTTATTATTATTGAGCCAACCTTAACTTTTGAAGAGAATGACGCTGCCTGAGAGGCCGCGGTCTGCCCCAAATTGGCGTCTATAACTAAAATAACTTGGTCAGGCCTAGTAAATGCCGCGACCTCCTCTATTTCTTTCATTAAGCCCACCTCGTCTTTATGTCTACCCGCTGTATCTATCAACACGAGTTTTGCTCCGGCCTCGCGCACCTTAGTCATCCCCTCTTCAAACGCTTTTTTTATTGGAATAGATGGATTAGCGTAAAATGGGATGTTTATTTTGGCGGCTAATTGCTGAAGTTGATCGGCTGCTCCAAGCCTATAGTTATCAAGCGAGATTAACCCGACACTATACCCATTATTCTTATAATAAAGGGCAAGCTTTGCTGCCGTAGTGGTCTTCCCGCTGCCCTCTATTCCTACAAGCATTATTTTCGTTTCTAGACCTTTTTTTGGTTTAATCGGATGCGGGGAATTACCTCCCATTAAAGCAACTAATTCATCAAATATTAATTTTAATACTAGATCTTTTTTTGTATACCCTGGGGGAGGTTCTTCTTTCTTGGCCCTATCCTTTATTTCGGATGACAAAGATGCAACTAATTGCAAAGATACATCGGCGAGCAAGAGCGCCTTCTCAACTTGCTTAACGGTTTCATCAATTAATTTTTCGTCTACCGCGCCTGCGCCCTTGAGCTTATCTAGCGCGACCTGAAGAGACGATCTTAAAGAATCTAGCATAAAGATACCCCTCTCCACTCATAAGATTCCTCATAAAAATCAGTCCGCTTGTCGATCACAGGGGCACGCATCTACTTCGTCCTTATGATCTTTGGCCTTCCCATTATAAGCCAGTACTCTACTTCTACACCCGGTTGCAGTCTAGCTGCGAGGTCTGGCTCAATGCCTTCACCGACATCAAACGTATGAAAGTCTTCTAAATCCATTAGTTGAAGAGCATTACCGCTTTTAGATATTATTTGGGCGCTTTTTCTCTCTACCATAGGGACCTGTACTGATGCATCAACGGGAGCGACCAAAGTCCGTTTATTCTGGGTGAAAAGTCCTATGCCTACAACCCTAGCTTTTGCTCCTCCATGCTTACCTGGCTTGCTGTGCTCGATTTCAACTATTTTGCAAGGCTCGTCATCAAGAATTATGTAATTTCCCTCTTTTAGAGTGCCTAACTCTACTGGCTTACTCATTTCTTGAAATTATTACGATCGCTTATAAATCTATTTTACAAAAAACCTTTTCGCCTGCCCCTTCGCCTATTTTTCTTAACGATAAACCTATATTCGCTAATCTAAATTAAATTGATAAAAATGGGAATAAGGCCTGCAAAGTGCTATAGGGCGTTTATAACGCCACCTTACACGAGAAAAGAGTACATAAAGGGGGTGCCTGCCTCAAAAATTACAAAATTCACTATGGGTGACCCGAATGGCAATTTCGATTACGTATTTAAGTTGGCAGTAAGGGAGGGTGGTCAAATAAGGCACAATGCCATAGAGGCCGCAAGGAACGCCGCTCATAAAATACTTGCTGATGCGCTTACTGAGCAAGGCTTCGACTTGAGAATAACGCGCTACCCTCATCACGTCATAAGAGAGAATAAAATGATGGCCTTCGCTGGAGCCGATAGATTGCAAGACGGCATGAGGTTATCGTTTGGCAAGCCCGCGGGATTAGCAGTAAGAGTAAACTCTGGCGACAGCATACTTTTAGTTCGCGCTAACAAAAATAATGAGGCAATAGTAAAAAAAGCCCTTCGCTTAGCCGCTAAGAAGTTGCCTCTGGCCGTAGCCGTTTTAGAAGAGAAGGCAGAATCAAGCAATGCCTGACTATGATTTTGAATTAAATAAAGTTCTAGGCTGGCTGAAAGAAAATCGGGCGAGGAGGCTGTTAATAGAAGCCCCCGATGGACTTAAGCCGGAAATAATAAAAAAAGTAATACCCGCCTTAAAGGATTATACGGTATTTTTATCATCTTTCCCTTTCCACGGCGCGTGCGAGACTGGCGATTACGAGGGAATAGCGCTAGGTGCGGATCACGTCGTGCATTTTGGCCATACTCAAATGGTAGGGCGTAAACTCCCGACCCTTTACGTACCAGCCTATTATTATTTTGACCCATCCCCTTCGTTTGAAAACCTTGATAACATGTTAAATCCTGATGCTAAAAAAATAGCTTTAGCGTCAACCGTTCAGTATATCCCCTCGTTAAGGCCGATTTCAGAGCATTTAAAAGAAAAAGGGTATGAGGTAATGATTGGGAAAGGCGATAGAGCAAAATTAAGTGGGCAAGTATTGGGTTGCGATTATCTGGCCCTTACTTCGTTTCTAAATTTAGCCGATGAGTACCTTTTAGTGTCTTCAGGAGATTTTCACCCGTTTGGGTCCGTATTTGCCTTAGAAACTCAGGTAATGCAGTTAGACCCTTATTCACTTTCTTGGAGACGCTTAGACCCATCTATAGTAAAGCCCTGGTTTTTAAGGGAGGGGTTTGCTTGGTTAAAACTTCTTGATGCCAAAACTGTTGGTATAGTAGTTGGCACTTCCCCCGGCCAAAAATTTCTTTGGGAAGCAGAAGAAGCTGCAAAAAAGCTTAGAAAAATGGGAAAGCAAGTAAGCATAATTTCTGCCTTATCTATAGATTTTAATCAAATATCTGCAATGCCATTTGACGCCGTAGTGCTCGCGGCTTGCCCAAGATTGCCTTATGATGATTTCGATTCGTCTACAAAACCACTAATATCCGTTTTTTCGGTTTTAAGTGGTGGACCCGGTGGCCTCAGAGACTGGCTAAGGGGTCTCAGAAGAAAAACCTCTCCTTCGCTTAGCGAAATCGGATAATAAAGTGCGGTGCAAAAGCTCAAAAAGAAGCTTACTGTGAGCAACCCACTCTGTTAAGGTAACCCGGCTCATGGCAGAAATCGCGCTTAAGGCCTCGTTTAAGGTCCCAAATTTTTGTAGATTGCCCCTCAGGGCCTGTCTGACGTTCTCCCTTACGTGCCAAACCCCGACGGGTAATAAATATCCTTCTCTGGCTTCTCTTAATATAATTGCTTTCCCCTGCTTTCTTAGCTTAATTAAAGCCTCCGCAACGGCCAATCTTCCCGCGTAATAACACCCACCAATTTCCGCGTACGATTTCCTACCGTTGTAACCTTCATAAGATGAATAAATTTCTACAGAAGACCCAAAAGAGTTCCAAGTACTACCAGGGTACCAGGCTTCAACTAGCTCGTATTCCCATTTTCCTGGCATTAATAAAATTATGTAAGTATTATCCATACTGTCGCTTTTATATAATTGGTACTCTGATAGCTCGGGAAAATCTTTGATTTTTTCCAGCAAGGCTTGGGATGTAGTATCGTCCACTGTAGTTATGGCCCATCTAGTAGGCACGAGCTTTCTATCTTTTTTACTTCCCAATAATCCTGCACTCAAAATCCTTTGTACTCTGTAGACACTAATGCCGTGATCGTAAAGTTTAAGGATCCCATCTGCCGCTTTGAGGTCGGTATCATAAACAACCTTTTCTGCGCTGCTGTCACCGCGCGCGCCGTAGACTTTTAGGTCGCTTAAGGGGACGCTGGGCCCCATAGGCTGCACGTCCTCGTCTAGTATCAGATCGCCAACTGGTTTCTTTTCGAAAACTGCCTCGATCTCAGCTGGAGATGGGGATAATGCCAACTCTTGAACGTAATCTAACATACGACCCCCACTTCCATGTACATTTGCACGAAATTTTCCCCTTATAAGGGACGAACGAAGCGATATTAAATCAAATATGTTTATATTATTCCACAAATCTGGTGAGTCATAAAAAGCGGGATTCTCCTTCGAGGACAACAATAAAGGCCCAGTGAAAACGTTAGGATATCCATATCTTCCTACAAATATGCTAGGAGGCGATGATCCAGTAAATTCGAGGTCTTCAATATTACTCGCCGAGTTAGCCATAGCCGAATATCTAGCTAAAATCGGACAGTAAGATCTACCGCACAATAACTTTGTTCCTCTACAAAGCAAACATTGTGGGGATGCTTTATTAAAATTCAACTTCAACTCGGCCATAGCTCTTCGCTTTCAAATAATTAAAGAGCATTAATTTATAAACCGAGTGATCAATACGCTAAAATCTAGGAGAGAGAAGTTAACTCAAAGAGCCAAAATAAAAACGCAAACAAAACTAAAGGATTTGGGCCTGATAGGGCAGAACAAGTTCTCACGTTAGCCTTAGATAGGTGCCCTCCTGCTCATTCCTTGCTGGAAAATAATCACCACAGATTGATTTATACGTTAGAATTTGCGATTGGATATCAGAAACTGTAGTGTTCTACTTAAGGATTCAGAAGCTCTTGCTATCGTCGATTATAGAGTTGCCTCTTAGGATCATTACTCCCATCGCAAGCCTATCTGATTTCAGCTAGCGACGAGGCGGATAAGTCGATTATTAGGGAAAACTCCCCACAAGCTAGGGAGGGGATTAATAGCATATTTTTAATGGTAAAGATAAATGTGGTTAGCGCAACGAAAGCGCCCGAATTGACCTGTAAGAGCAAGGCCTTTAGTAATTCTTCCGCGCGGGGCTCCTCTGCGAGAAGAGGATTGAGCGTGGCCGTTGAAGCTCGCAACGGCGACGTAGCCCACATAATGAGACGTTGACCACGAATACGTTTGGTTAAATAATTCCAAAGTTTCTCAATTTATTGATAGGTTTTGCGGAAAATCAATCTTTTTAGGTGATTTTAGCCTCTTGCTTGGACTAACTCATGAAAAAGCGTTGTCGGCTAAAATTTCATGTTCGTTGTGCAACAACGTACCTCAACAGAAAGAATTATAAGCTATTTTACGTCATCGATTGCAGTAGGGTTGGTGCAACCCGAATTCACGCCTGCGGAGATCGCTAATTCGAAGCAATGTCATGGTACCTTAACGCTGGTCGGTGAAGCAGGAAGCTCCCAAGTGAAACTTGGAGAGCGGCTCAATTAATGCGGGAGTGCCCGAGAGGACAAAGGGGGCGGCCGTAATGGCCCAAACTTAAGATCCGCTGCGGATAGCTACGTGGGTTCGAACCCCACCTCCCGCAGATTAGGATTACACTTAAAAGGCCAAAAGGCAATTAATTGTCCACGTATGGCAAAACTTACTGTAAAAATTAAAAAATCCGACGGACAGAGTCTGGAGTTTGATTTAGAGGGAAGCGACCAAACCATGGCAAACGCTATAGTTGATAAATTAAGAGAAGATCCGCACGTTACGTTCGCGGCATATAGAGTAGCGCATCCCTTGATTGGCGTACCAACGCTCAGACTTACAACAGACGGAAATGAAAAGCCCGTCGATGCAGTAAATAAAGCTATCAAAGAATTAATAACCATCTCAAAGAAATTGATGGAGGACGCCAAAAAAATTAGTTAAATTTTATTACTTACGCTGATTGCACTGTAGTGCCGGACAGGAATACGATCACCTTTTGCCTAAAGTTGGTTTAAGTTAGAGGCGCGCAAACAAGCAGATAGGCTTAATTAATTATGCACGAAATCAACATCAGGTAAGTTTTATTAAGGTGAACAAAATTGAAGTTTTGTCCTAAGGATGGTACGGTAATGCAAATAAAGAAGGTTAAAGGAAAGACGGTCTGGTATTGTCCTACATGTGGTTACACGGAAAACATAAGTAGCTCTTCTGAAACCAACGAAAAAATATCTATAAAGCATAAGGAGAAAATGCTCGAGATAAACCCAAATGAGGTGAAAAACATGCCTAAGACGCGTATAGTCTGCCCCAAATGCGGGAAAGAGGTGGATGCCTATTATTGGATGGAACAAACTAGAGCCGGAGATGAACCAATGACCAGATTTTATAAATGCACGGTTTGCGGATATGTATGGAGAGAATATAGCTGAAGTATTTCGAAAGGCTAATATCTTACAAATAACAAAAATTGTGCCACGGTGGTGTAGCCCGGTCTAGCATGGGGGCCTGTCACGCCCTTGACCCGAGTTCAAATCCCGGCCGTGGCGCTTGCAAACAAGGCAAAATAAACAACATTTATATTTCATTGCGCAATTATAAATAGATTGTCCAAAATATATGTAAAGGGGCAATGGCTAGAAGAAGATGAAATTTTATCTCTTTACAAGAAAAGGCAACCCGTGGATTCCTCTCTAATTTTGCAGAAACTGATAGAAAAAGGGGCACCGTTATCCGTAGATAGCTTATCTACGGAATTAAATGTGGATAGAAAAAATTTGAATCTCGCCCTTAGAAGATTGGAGAGAAAAGGCCTTGTTTGGAAACTAAAAAAAGGACCGGCTATCGGTATTACCGAATTAGGCTATAAGACTTTGTTGTCACAAAAACAATAACCATAAAGTAAGCGTTTTTTTATTATCAATACTGGGAAAGGGATCCATCCTTTCTGGCTTTTGTAAATCCCAGAGAAAACGCTAGTAATCCGAGCGGCACGGTTATTAAAGTAAATAAGCTCAATATCTCAAGGTAAAACGATAATGCCGGCACGCTATAACCTTCTAGTAGCGCGTATCTGATAGCGTCAAGGCTCCAAGTCAGCGGCAGCATATAGCTCACGTACCTCAGCCAAATTGGTAGAACTGCAACTGGGAAGAAAACTCCTGAAAGTAAATTACTAACTGAAGTAAATAAAAATGAAATTGGGTTGCCCTGCTTAGTTATCATTATAACCCCAGCGGATGCCATGCCCAATCCCATATTGCTTAGTATAGCCAATATAAGCGCAAGCGCCGCCCCGAATATATCCGCGTGGACAAAATTAACCCCAAGCAGAAAGGTACCGACACCTAAAATAAGGGCAGCATTTAACGAGTTCAAAAGAAAAGCCCACGCCGCGTTGTAAAGAAGGAATGATGAAAGCCGAGTTGGTGACATCAATACGTATTCCAAAGTACCCATCAATTGCTCATTTCTTATGCGGGTAGAAAGCGTAGTAAAAGCAGAGGAAACGTATCCCTGGAAAGCGACGCCTATAACCATAAATGCAACGTAGCTTCCTCCATAAGCCGCTAGCGACGGGGCAACGGCATTTTTATACATAACGCCTATAAAATAATAGGAGAAAACGGGTAATAACCAGCCCAGGACCGTAAATATAACCTGCGTCTTATAACTTATCCATACATAAAATCCCCTTATAACGACAAAAGAGTACAATTTCTCAAAAAAAACTTTTATGCCCATCTGAACCACCTACCAGCGAATGAAAATAAATAACCGTTGGGCCTTAATAATGCTCATTTTGTTGATAAAGGTACTAGGAAATAAGCTCTTCTCTGATTAGATCTGATGAGCAGCCACGCCACTTCATCTAGCAATGAAAAATTTACGCGAGTCAGGTAAAAAACTCTCAAGTAAGAAGTAAGTAAGAAGTAATTTATAAAATCGAGAATGTTTCAAGCCGCGGAAACTCCTAGGCGCCGGTAGTTCTGAGATAAGCTATTGCACAAACAAGGGTAGTTTACGGGCCAAGTAAATAACTTACCCATAAATTAAACCGACCCTGAGGGGATAAGCGGAAGGTCTCCCAAAACTCGACAACGCGAACCAAAAACGCTTCATGACGCAATAGTAAGC
Organism: Thermoproteati archaeon; assembly: GCA_023256375.1. Taxonomy (GTDB): domain Archaea; phylum Thermoproteota; class Thermoprotei_A; order Marsarchaeales; family UBA168; genus UBA168. Next base: position 12,010 of record JAGDXE010000008.1, read on the forward strand.
TATAGCCCGCCGCTTCGGAAACAGAGTACGTCAAGTAAGGCCCTACCCGCCTTAGCAGCCCGTAAATACGCATGGCCAATGCACGATGCAAACCAAGGTCATAAACTTACGCCTTAATGGGATTAGGTGCAGGAGCTTAATGCTCGTTACAAGAGCGGAAGTTTTTTTAAAATACTTGAACCTCAAAAACGACGCAAGCGCGTATGAAAACTTCATAATGCGCTTCTCGGTATTGCTGATAAGGCGTTTCCTTAGATCGCGCCTTTACGATATCCGACCGTATAGGAGGCTCCCGCTTGAGCGGGACCAGCAAGTGCTTTCCCAGGCCGAGCGTGGGGCGAA
>JAGDXE010000019.1 GCA_023256375.1 Thermoproteati archaeon
CCGGTCCGAAGGACCCGAACCTCCAAGTCTACCATGCTAGCCTACAGCCCCATTATTTTTTTCCCTTGGCTTTAAAGCGTTAACTCGCGTTCAACCTCATCCCAGGTCAAAAAATAAAGCTATTTTATTTTAGCCCTTCAGTATAATCAGGGCCTGCGCGATATCTCCTTGTGCCTTTATTAAGGCTTCGCGCGCCTTATCGGTATTTACTCCTGCTTGGGCAGCAACGAATTGCACATCTTCGTCTGATACTTCTATTTGAGCCGTTTCTTCGGCATTGGTCCTTCTAACTTCTCCCCCTAATACCTGAAATCCCGCCTCTCCAATCTTACCTCCTATCTCTAAGACTTTAGGATGATCTACCTCTATCACGGTTCCCTTAGCCTGAATAATGACTTTTTCAACATCTGGAATTTCGTTCAAAGAAATACCGAGCTTTTTCATCGCCCTAAGAGCCTCTCTATTAGACATTTTCACCCCTCTCTCTTACTACCGGCACACCACTTAAATCTGATATTTCGTCGGAAGACCAAAGTGCCCTTCCCCAATTTAGCAGTGAACCATTCTTATCTACTATAATTACTTCTTCTCCTGCGTAAAAATAACCGTATCTTAACACGTGCTTAACAAACAGGCTTCTGCCCTTCCTGACGAAATCAGCTGCTTCATCCGAGGCAACCAAATATTTATCTGTACTTATTTTGGATAACCTTTCAGCCCCTTCCTTGGCAAGATTTATCAGCGAGTCTCTTCCGAAAGTACAAAGTAACGCGCCGTTATACGTGACTCTTCTTAACCTATTCTTGCTAGATTTCACTACCTCGCATCCCTCTGGAAACAGCTTTTGCCCAACCCCTGGACCAAACTGATAATCAGCGATATCCCTTACTAGCGTTAAATCAAAGGTAACCGACACTGCTTATCCCCTTTTCTTTCTTCTTCTTTATAGCGGTAAGGGACAAATTTAAATCTGCCATCCTGACGCTCCTCCTAGAGTCCCTTATAGCGTTCATACCCGCCTCAGTTATTATTTCCTTCAGCTCGGCTCCGCTCATACCCTCCGTAGAATTTACCAAGTACGGCAGGTCGATTGCGCCATCAAGCTTTATCTTTTTCAAATATATCTTAAGGATCTCCTCTCTGCCGCTCTTATCTGGTAAAGGTATCTCTACTAATCTATCAAACCTTCCTGGCCTTAATATAGCCGGATCCAAAATATCCAGCCTGTTCGTGGCCCCTATTATCTTTACTTCGCCCAACGGATCAAACCCATCTATTTCCGCTAGCAACTGCATCAAAGTCCTTTGAACCTCTCTTTCGCCGCTAACCGATGCGTCGAGTCTCTTGGAGGCTACGGCATCAATTTCATCTATAAAAATTATACTTGGGCTCTTCTTTTTTGCCATGTCGAAAAGTTCCCTAGTAAGCCTCGCGCCCTCACCCACAAATTTCTGAACGAGCTCCGAACCGACGAGCCTTATAAACGTAGCATTAGCTTCATGAGCAACTGCTTTAACCAGCATAGTCTTTCCGCAACCAGGCGGGCCGTACAGTAGCACGGCTTTAGGAGGCTCTATGCCTATCTCTTTAAACAGGTCAGGCCGCTTTAGCGGCAATTCTACTGCTTCCTTTAAAAGCCCTATTTGGGCCTCGAGCCCACCTATATCCCCGTAAGTGGCTTTTGGCTTCTCCTCGATCTCCATTAGCCTTATCGTTAAATCCTGAGATTGAGGAAGTATTTCGACCAAGGCTGAACCCCTCTGGTTTAACGCGACCCTATCCCCTGGTTTTAACTTATCTTGAGGAATATTACTAGTGACGTATACGACCAAATTTGGACCGCTGCTACTCTTTACTATGGCCCTACCGTTAGGGAGAACGTCAAGGACCGTGGCCTCTATCAAAGGAGGAGAAAGTGCCTTCTCTTTATCTTCTTCAAGTTGATTTATGTACTCTTTTAGCCTCTCGACTTCGCCTTTCAATCCCATTACTTGTTCTTTAAGTAATTCGAGTTCCTTTGCCGCTTCATCATCTTCGTTGCCCCTTTCTCCTGGCCCAAACTCATCTAGAGGCTTTGAATTAGACATATTTTTTATATAACCCGACCGTTTTAACTTTTTCTACAAAATTATTTTAGGAAGCAAATGCGTATATTCACGCTGCTGATTAAATTTATGGATTATTGCGAAATATGTGGTGCGCCAATAAAAGGTAAACCATACCTAGTATATATTGAGGGGGCAAAGCTGAAAGTATGCGAAAAATGCGCAAAAAAAGCCGATTCAATTATAGAAAAGCCCTACAGCGCACCCCTTTCCCCAGCTAATCCTAGGCCCACCTTATACCGTCCTCAGAAAATACGCGTAGTAGGGCGCCCAGCTAGGCCCATACAGCCAAAACCTAACGTAGGAAGAGACGCAGTCTTAGTTTATAATTACGGGGAAGTAGTAAGGCAGGCCAGAGAGAAGAGGGGGATAACAATCGAGCAATTAGCAAAAAAAATAAATGAAAAAGAGTCGGTAATAAGAAGGGTTGAAGACGGTAAACTAAGGCCGCCGGAGGCATTAATTGATAAACTAGAATCAGAACTACTAATAAAAATAAGGGGCGTTCCCCCTCCTTCCCCCGCCTCACCCAAACCAAATAATATTAGCGCGCAGTTTAAGGATGTTGCGAAGCTCAGAGATTAAGCCGCTCATTGCTCTTCCACCCAATTAGGCCTGGCACCAACGACCTTTCGTAAATTTCTCTCATAAAATCAATTAGTTCTTTTGCCATAGCTAACTGCGGCGATCCCTTTCCAAACTCCCTTTCAAACCTAGCTAGAACGTGATCTGGACCCAAAATATTAACACCTTCGACGAGCTTATCTGCAAAGGATACGATTTTTTCCTCCAAAGTTTGTGGTACGTAGGCTTTTTTCGGAAGGCCTAACTGAACAGCTTGGTCTTCGGTAATACCCGCTCCGATGTGCCTTTCAACCGCAAGACAAACTTCTTTTGAAAAGCCAAGGCTCGCCAAATATTCCGATCCCTTTACTGCGTGAGCGACCCCTTTAGTAAAGGCCCTACCTATATCGTGAAGAATTGCCGCCGTTACTACTAAATTTTCATCCACGCTTAGGCCCATCTCTTCCGCCGCCTTAGCCAATAAATACCCAACAAATGAAGTTACAACGCAATGAGATATAACCTGGGAGTTTGCCCCGGCACCCCTGAGGGTACGCAACCCTTGTTCTATTAATTCCCGCTTTAGGCTGATATATTCTCTAATAGAAGGGTAAGCCGGGATATTTCCGATTTTATCTTTTCCACCATTTCCTTGTTGTCCTGCGCTACCAGCTGAGTCCCGCAATCAACGCACCTAAATCCATTCTCTAACGCTTCTTCAAAAGTGTATCTTTTTCCGTCCCTAGGGCAATAGAAAAAGCTGTGATTTAGCTCATAATCTAAGCGCTTACTCAGTATCTCAATGACCTTCTTTATCCTCTGTTGAATTAAGTAATTTATATTACTCATGTCAAGTTTCCAAAAGTACGCGTACCACTTCTGATTTGGTATCTTTCTCTTCTCGAATGAGACCATCCCATTAGCATACAATTCATTAAGTTCGGTGCGCACCATGTTTACCTTCACTCCGATCAGCGCCGCCAAATCATCATCCGATACTGCTTCTCCGCTTTCCAAGTTCTTTATAATACCGCTTATTACCGGGTTGCCTTTGGAGTGAAGTAGTATAGGTACTAGCTCTTCGATTGTTTTACTATCAAGCGTTGCGTGGGCAGACTTTTCATTCTCCTTTGCTTGCCCACCTTCCGTCTCTTTTATTATTTTTTTCGTCTTGCGTTTCGCGGACAATTTTTCCAGCCTTTGAAGGTAATATAGTAAACCGCGCGCCATTAAACCTTTTCATCAGTTCTTGCCCTTTGAACAAACGATCTAGGAACACGGCCAGAGCGGCCACTTCCGAATGCGGTTGATGACCAACGGCTACGTTGTAATCCGCAAGCCTATAAACTTCTGGAGGCACTTTTGATGACCCAACGAAAACCATGATCCTGTCTTTCAGAGAGACCTCACCCATTACTTCTTCGAGGTCCTGTCCGTACATAGTTAAATGCACCACGATACCGCCTTCTTTTTTCCAATTCTGTATAGTTGAAACGTAATCATCTATCCACCCGCTCCAAAATGAGCCCCCCCAAGTTTCCGCGACATGATCCAAAGATCTCGCAACGCTTTCGTCATATTCACCATAAATATAAATTCCTTCTGCCCCAAATGCCCTGGCCACTAGGGCAACGTGCGTTGTTATTCTCTTGTCCCTGCTTATTCTGTGGCCGTACCTTAGCACCACTACCTTCATAAATTTAACGGGAATCCCAATTTAAGCGATCCGTAACAACGATAAAGCGCGCTTAGCATTTCCAATTGAAATAAAAATAATGGCGCCGGGGACGGGATTTGAACCCATGTGGCCACAAAGGGCCACGGGCTTAGCGAGCCCGCTCCATACCAGGCTAGGAGACCCCGGCCATAAAAATTATTGGCCATAGTTTTAAGGATTTCACACGATTTTTGTGCAAGAAAGCTCCACTCTTTCGCCGGAAATTATTTGCGACGGCCTTAAATAATGAATGCTAGATTTCAACGCTATTTTATTAACTAAGCTTGAAACGGACGAGAACTAAACCTGTCCTCCTTCAAGCGCCGAAAGGTTCGACCCATCTTATAGCCGTATATTTCTATTTGGGAGAGGCCAACAAATAAAAATCACAAAAGAAGGCCGCAGGGAAATAGGGATGGATGGGGTTTAAGCGCTCATATATCAGTATGCTCCCTACGTGAACCGCTCTTAAATTCAAACCTAAACTTCAGCGGCTAATACCGCTTGCGCGGATGCCCTCGATGCCTAAGGCAATGATCTCATCGAACGCGAGTTCAAGGGCTGGTTCTCCCTACTTTAAATAGTAAACAATTCATGGATTCCTAAGGAGCCCGCGCACCTAGATAAAGGGGTATTACGGCTCGCCTAGGCATTATAGAGCCTTTAAGGGATATCAGCTGAAGACAACGGTTACGTGCAGCTGGCGTTCAAAGCGTCTGAGCCACACGTTTTCCGAGGCTAAGAGGCCCGTACTGTACAAGTCCAAGCTTAGAGGCGTACTCCACTTACTAGTGGATACAGGGAATACATCAATAGGGTACCCTTATATTAAATGCATGATGAGAACAGGCTAAGCCTACCCTTGGTTACGCTACATCGACAGACTACGTAGTAGCCAGAACACCAAAGGCGTTGACGGCCAATTACGACCTCACCCGTCTTCAGAGCCGCGGGCTTTCCCGATGAGTAACGGGCTTATCCCGGTATGTGAAAAGCTTTTTCTACATCGAATCCCATGCTCTTTCCCCATTTTTCCATATAATGGAGAATTATGAATGGCCCAAAAGAAACCAGCATCCTAAGAAGTGGCCGCAAATAAGGCGGAACCGATTTTACAGATTGGCTGAAGTACATCGCCTCTTTCGCCGTATGCCTCCAACTTCTGTAAAGTAACGCAAAACGGGCTTCGCTAATTTCTTTTCCTACATCGAAAAATTGCTCTCCGCTGAGTACAGATAAAGGGACAAAGGATAAAGGAACGGCAACGAAGTGCGCTTTTACGCCTATTTTTTCTGGTAATTCCCTTTCCATTTTATCGATAAGTCTCACTGTATCCCAAACATCTTCTTCAGTTTCGCCAGGAAGGCCCATTATAAGGGTATAAGCTGGGAACCAATAATTTTCGTTAAACGTCTTGGTCCCTTCTAAGACGACCTTTTCCCACTCAGTAGGGGCAAAGGGAAGCATCTTATTCCTCATATATTTAGCGAGCAATTCGCCCGAAGCCGTCTCTAGTCCCGGTTGAATGCCGATCCAATTATCTGGGCCAGCCTTAAGTACTGGCGATAAGCGCGGTAATAATTTCTCGTCAGCTACAACTGGCGCAATGGTCCCGTGGGTCGGGTTGCTGTGGGTCACCCCTTTAAACGACATAATAGCCTTAAACATCTCAACTATCGCGTCGGTATTTGGGTAAAAATGCCTTTTATCCTCAAGTCTGTAAAGAAAAATGTCGTCGCTATGAGCCCAAATAGACGGCTTCCCACCGCTTACGTTAACTTCTACCTCTTTTAAAATTAAGTCTAGCCCCATATAGCGCGCGCTCCTAACGTTCGGGGCACAAAACTGGCATCCCCTGCCGCAACCCCTCATTACTTCTACCATACCGTTCATGGCCGGGTTCACTATAGCGGGTATATCTTCAACCTTAGGCCACCCGATGACTTTATAGTTTCTGGCTAAAGAACCATCCTGTATTTTCTTAAAAACGTCCACGGCTACGTGGTCGAGCTCGCCCTGCACTAAATTATCTATTGGCAGCGAATCGAGGACGTCGCGCCTAACGTCTAATTGCCAAGCGCCTGGCCCCCCTACTGCTATCTTAGCTGCCTTGTTCTTACGCTTTCTAATGGCATCGACTTGATTTATAAGCTCAAGGAACCTCTTCTTAGTATACGAGGTAAGTTGCCCGCCAAAAGTAAACATCATGGTTACTGGGCCTAAGCCCAACGGATCCATGGTAGAAATTCCTATAATTTTGGTTTTTTCATCGACAAATTGATCAAGATGATCAGGGTCGGTTACTACTATGGACCTGCTTTCATACCCCTTTAGCAGGGATGCCTCAAGCTTCCTAACGCCATACGGCGCGTAAATGGCTACTCCATTATTAGTCGGAAGTGGAGGGGCTATAAAATTAAAGAGCCTTTCGGGAACTCTTTCTACCGGTGCACAGCCAAAAAAATCGGCCAGAGGGATATTACGGTACTCGCTCATCATAGTCTTATCGGTAGTTAGCACTATTTCAGTCGTATTAATCACCATCAACGAGGCCATGTTTTTTCGAATTTATCCAATTCACGAGAGCCCTCAACGAACTGTCTTCAAGCCTATAATTGTAAACGTGGTAATCTCTCGTCCAAAGAGATGGCAGTTTCCTTAGCTCGGGGTAATCTGAACGAAGCACCTTAGAACTCCTCGATTTTATCCGATTAAGGGCATTATGGGGAGCTATTTTTGGGCTTAGCCCCAGTTCCACGTAAACCGCATTTGGATACACTATCCTTTTTCCAAGAACAAACCCTTTTTCTTTAGCGACTTCATCTATTAATTTAATCATTTTTTCTTTTACTTCGCCCAACAACACGCGCTTCCTGCGCTTGGTATTCCAAAAAAATGAGTACCAAAGCAGTTGTTGATAGCTCAACTCTATCAACAATTTTATAACCCCATTTTATAAGCTTATCTTGAAGCTACGCCTCCTATGGGCTTTAACTGGGCAATAATTAGAGGAAACCCCTCAAGCTCTTACAAGTTAAAGGTTTTTGCTCAGCACCCTATCGCGCGTTTTTCCTATGGTCGAAGCGCGTAAATAATAGGTGGAAAATTCACCCAAATCAAAATTGCGCTTTGACCTGGAGGCATTTCCCTTAAGCACCGTAATTAAGTTGACTGCCCCTTATGAGACCAAAACACGAGTGGCAACGGCCCCCGAGGGCGCCAGGCTAAGCTAGGCGCGGGCAACGCGGATAGGCTCGCCCATCCCTCTTGAACGACCAAGTTCGCCGGTGTGATTGCTCCCTTCCGGGCCTCATCCGTACCCGGCGGCTAACCCTGCCTCCCTTCCTACGAAGGGAGTTCAAGGCCCCTGGCCCCCAAGAGTTAGGGGCTCAACGCCTATTTTTACCCGCGTCCCCCACCCCTGCTCCGCCTTTCTCGCTCCAGGTTACTGGCCCCAGCTAATGCCCATTGCTGGCGAGGGAGAGGGCAGACCTCCAGCCCTACCCGTTGCCAATTACAAACGCCCCCCGCTTAAAAATATGATCCACCGATCAAATATAAGTTTTAAATCCTTTCTTCCGCCTCGCGCATCATGCCTTTTATTTCGCATACCCTGCAGATATCTCTCCCCTTAGAAGTCGGGTAGCCGCACAAAGAACAAAAAGAGCGATCGACTCTTTTGCCCTTGACCTTTATGTTTTCTCCAAACTTAACCATGCTATCCGCCGTACCCGGATGTTTTTCTTCAAGGTCTTCCAAAAAAGACCGAACACCATCTCTTAAAGATAAGCGGGCGTAAGGGCACTCCTCTTCCTCTGGAGGGACCCCTATCAAGTAGGCGTAGAACGCGCTCTCTCTCTCAGTAATTGTCCTCATCGGCTTTATCCTGGGCACGTAATAATCATATAAATCCTCGGCATAATTTTCTGAGCGCATTAGCCCCTTGGCATCTCCCCTTATAACGTTCATGAGCACAGTTTCTGCCTCGTCATCCAAATTATGTGCAATGGCGAGCCTCGTGGCTTTCAGCCCCTTAGCGTAATCGTTGAGGGCACGCCTCCTAAGCACACCACATAAAGTACACGGCTCTTCTTTGCCGCCCAAGAACTGGACCGCTTCATCCAGCGTGAAACCGTATTTATCTCTGAAAGACTGCACTTCGTGCTTAATCCCCCTTTCCTGAGCCATGCGCTTAATTAAATCCATCCGTCTCCCCCTGTATTGACCGTTTTCAATGCCCTCATCTACCGTCAGGGCTATGAGCTCCACATGATAAGGCGCTTCGACGCGCCAGAGTAAATCCATCATTACCAAGCTGTCCTTACCACCAGATATGCCCATTACTATCCTTTCGTTTTGAGATAAGCCTTGTTTCCTCAGCTCTTTTCTAACTTTTTTTTCCAGCATTTGGCGGAAGTGAAGCGCACAATACCCTTTTCCCGACCTATTGTCGAAGTATACGGCTGGTTTTCCGCACACGTCGCAGGTTGTTTGCATTTCGTAAAAGCACCGAAAGGGAGAATATCAAGTTAGCGAATAAAAGGCCTATTGAAATTGCCTCTAAACCATAAACTACGCCATTTCCGATCGTAAGCGATAACCCTTTTTCCTTAAGCATTGCCACTAACTCCTTAAAGAACTGATCGCCATCAAGCATAGGTATTGGAAGAGCATTAAATATACCAACATTTAAATTTATAAACCAAATCCAGAACCCGTAAACCTCAATTTGTAACCAGGCCGGCACCGATAAACCAAGGTAAAGGCGGGGCGCAAAAAAAGGCATGCTATTCAAGTAGATGCCTATGAAGCCCTTGTCGCTATCACCATAACCGGGTGGAACGGCTCCCAATCTGCCGGTTAAGTTTCCATGGTTGGTAACCAATGTGACTAATTGGCCAGGACGAGATGAGGCAAGCGCGCTGGAAAGGGCGGTAAGGGTATTAGTGCGCGTATTATTTATGGCGTATATCAAGTAACCCCCTTTCAGGCCAAGGGAAGACGCAAGGGTATGGGGAATTATACCTTGCACTACAACAGCTGACGGCGTAGAGGGATAGCCTAGCAGAAAAACGGATAGCAGGCCGACCGCTAGAGCCGCTGTCGCAAAATTGGCCAAACTACCAGCAGCTAATATCCTAAGTTTAGTTTTATGCGGCGCTTCATTGAAAGAAGTCTCATCTGGTTCTGTGAAGGCACCTATAGGTAGCGCCAGTATAAAGATAATCCCTAATCTCTTAACTTTTACACCGCCGCTCCTGGCGGCTATCGCGTGAGATAATTCGTGCACGATTACGGTTACGGCTAGGGCCAGTAAGCCTGGGGCCAACGGTATCGTCAGGCCGGGCACTACCGGCATAACGGTAGCTACGGGCGCGATAGAGGATAATTCCTTCAATAGGTCGCCGCCTAAAATATAAATGGCTACTGCGGTAGCAATCCCGAAAACAAACCAGCCTGACGTAAACCATACCTTCCACGCCCTCTTAGACGCTTCTGCAATTTTATCTATTAAATTATTTAGGGCAGTCGAGGCATAAATCGCGTAGCCAAAGCCTAGCTTAAGGCCGTTTGGTTTCTTGTAATAACCTATCAGCCATAATGCGGCAGTCAATACCGATAATACGAGAAGCCAAATAAAATAAGAAGGGATCGACTACACCACCTCATACGCCCAAGCGCTTCAACGCGTGTAAAGCAAGAAATCCGCTTAAAAGGCTATTTTATACAGAACCCTACCCATTCCAGCGGAGAATCTTGCGCCTCTGATCGGCGCGCTAACTTCCGAAGTATGGATTTGATTGGCCAACCTAAAGCATGCCTATAGCGTTACGCGGAGATCCCTAGAGAGTCGCACCAACCATAACTCGCAAAATTAACTTATTCACAAAGCAAATTCGTGATTCTTCCCGCTGTGTAGCTTACTTCTCTAGGAAATCGGCTATAACGCGTCCATGAAAATTAGTCTTTTATAAGTTAAAATCAGCATTATGTTCTGCTTTAAGCACCTAAAATGGGATATTAAAATCCAAGTATGACAAGGCGCGCGAGGAAAACCCGCATTTCCAGCACAAGCGGGAAGCTAAAACACCAGCTCAACGTTACAAGCAAAATAACCGACCCCCTTTATTGCATTCTTGAACTACTAACTTTTGATCAAACCTTAGCTTCTACCATAAAATTGCCGCTAAGCCACCTAGCCCCTTCAACTCTCTCCCCCCTTCTTCTGATATCAGCTCTATTTGCCCTCCACTTTTTTTGACCCCATCTACTATTTCCATTAACTCTTCGGGTGGTTCATAAAGTAGGCTGGCAACTATAAGTAGCGTCTTTACCCTTCCCTCTTGGCTAGCCTTCTCTACCCCCTCTACTCCAACTGCTACTCCTTCTCCAAGAGACAGACGCTCGAATACTTCTTGCACCATTTTCTTTTCTTTTAATAACCTTATAGAATCAGCATATTTCCTGAGATCGGGATTGTCTAATAACAATTCCAAACCTTCATCCCCTCCATATGAGGACGACGCAAAACTAATGTTTAGCTTTTTTCCGGAAAATCTCCCTTTCCTTTCTAAGTGTTTTTTAAACTCACTTAACACCACGCTTGGGCCACTGATCAGCACGTCCTTTACTTCGCGTTTCAAGACCTCTTTACTCAATGCCTCTTCGACTTCAGAAAAGAACTCGTCAAGATGCGCATCTTCTTCTTCTCTTTTAGAACGAATAGAAAGCAATCTTTCTACCCCGTAACCCCAGAGGATTGCAAGCGATGCATCTGACATATCTAAAGATACTACGAGGGCCAACGGCCCGCTTGACTCCTTTTCAAGTAATTTTCTTTCGATGGCATCGAACTCTCCTTGTTTTTTTACCTCTACCTCATCGCCGACTCCTACGCTGATCGCGTGATGCTCACCTCTCTGAACAACCCATTCCATACCTTCTTCTACAGCCATTACTTTACCCAGAAACCTCATACTTTCCGTAAACGGTTGGAACTCAACCTTTTCAACCTGTATCGCCATTGTCATGGACAACCTCCTTTTTCCCCTAACGTCCCCCCCTTCGTCGCGCAACTTCAGCTGCCTAGAAGTCCTACCTATAAGGACGTACCCAGGCTTCACAAAAAAACTTAGCTTCCACAAATCATCAAAACTCTCTACCTTAACGCTGACATCCCCCGCACCCCGCTCTTCAACCTTCAAAAATCACACCTTATTTCAAACGCCCTCTAATTACCTTCCTATACGCCGTGAATGTTTGATATTTCGCCCAACGCAGGCTTTCGAACACAATTTCGAGCTCACTGCCCTTGGACTATTGGGGGCGGCAGGCTGAAAGCCTCGGCTTACGCCTCGACTCTTACACCTCCGCTCCATTAAACCCATCTTCTATGGGTGTCCTTGTGCCTGACGGCACGGCCGCCTATTTTCAGGATGGGCTTCCCGCTTAGATGCACTCAGCGGTTATCCCTTATGGCGTAGCTGCCCGGCGCTGCCCTGTCGGACAACCGGTAGACCAGAGGCCACGACGCCCTGTTCCTCTCGTACTAAGGGCGTCTTCCCTTCAGGCGACCAGCAATCCTGATAGGAGGAGGCCGACCTGTCTCACGACG
>JAGDXE010000015.1 GCA_023256375.1 Thermoproteati archaeon
GTTGAAACGCTTGCTCTTGGTAAACGCCGAGGTATTGGACGCAAGCTAACGCGGCAAAGGCTCTGCGCCAACCCTCCTTCAGTAACCGTCCGTGGGCGTCTCTAGGCCAAGCGATTTCTCGGCGCAACAGCAATCATTTTTGTACGCGGTAACTCTATAGTTATAGGCTTAATTTGTTAGTTACTTATGCGTTCCCGTGACGCTTAAAACATTTTTAGCTTATTAAAAAAAGATTTAGGATAATTATTTTTTGTGGGAAGCGGCGTTGAATGATAATCTCCATTTTTACTCGATACAGCTTAAAGGCTAAAACTGTCTCCGTTATTGGCAGCTATTGCGTCAATACCCATTTCGTTTAGCGTTCCCTGGAATGCCTTAGTAGTTTCTGGCTCTCCATGTATCAAGATTACTTTAGCTCCTCCTTTCAACTGCCTTACAAAATCTATTAGTTCTTTTCTTCCAGAATGAGCAGAAAAGTCGAAGAAGTAAGTCATGTCGCTGGCGTCAACCAACTTTCCATCAACAGCTATTTTTCCGGTGTCCAAAAGTACTCTTCCAGGAGTACCTGGTATTTGGAAGCTGACCAGAAAAATCCCGTTCTTGTGATCTTTTATCAGGTGCTCTAGGTAAAATATTACCGCCCCTCCCCTCAGCATTCCAGCTGGAGTTACAACGACTCCTGGTTTTTGTATGGCCTTAAGCCTTTCTCTGTTGCCCTTTACCAATCTTACACTTTTTATAATTTTTCTAAACTCATCGTAATTCTTTATATATTTCGGGAAGCCGCTCATTATTTTTGCGGCTTCGCGGGCCATCCCATCGAGGTAGATCGGCCCATCATAGTTTTGTGCCCTCAATACGGTAACTATTTCTTGAGAACGGCCGACCGCAAAAGCCGGAACCAAAGCTATTCCACCACCCTCTACGACTTCTTTGACTTTTGCAGCGAAATCTCTTTCTAGCTGCCCTCTTTCAGGATGGTCAGTTGAGGCATAAGTGCTTTCCATTATTAATGCATCTACATCAGATAAGTCAGCTTTAGCACCGTTTAGCAGCCTCGTATCTGTTGTGTTGAAGTCCCCCGTAAACAGTATATTCGAGTTCTTTGTCCTTATCTTCGCCATTAGAGAACCTGGTATGTGCCCAGCGTTGAGTCCTTCAAGCTCAATATTTTTTATGTGCATCTTCTGATTAAAAGTAATCGGATGCACGTGGTCTAACATTTCTTTTAGCTCTAGCTCTTCGTACGGGACGTAATACCTTGATATATTTAGCATATCTTCTATCAGAAGCTCGCTTATCTTGGCGGTTAGCGTCGTAGTATATATCGGTGGCCCTCCTCTTAGGAAAAGAAGAGGGAGGCCGCCGGAATGATCTAGGTGGGCGTGCGATAAAAAGATCGCGTTTATCGAACTTGGCGTTACTCTTTCTGGGAACTCAGGTTTACGGTCGGTCATCAGAACACCGTAATCCAAAAGGATTGTAGTTCCTTCATTTGCTACGGTTATTGCTTCTCTTCCTATTTGGAGACCTGCGCCGTGGATTCTGATCACGGTCTCGCTCTTATTAGACATTTACAAAATAATAATATACTCGTAAATAAGTTATTAGCTTCCACGCTATTCCCAAACGGATTCTTTTGAGTGTTAGCGCTTCAAAAGAGTTGAGCTTATAAAGGAAATTTGGATTGTGTTAGTGAATTAATTGTTTGTAAAATTTTATTTAAAACGGGACTCTTCAATCCTTAGAGATAAGATATTCATAACGGGGTTTCAGGGTATAGGGTTTGCCGGCTATATAGCTGTCTCTCATTTAGTAAAGCAGTTAAAAGCCGAACCCATTGGATACATACTTTCAGATATGCTTCCCCCCTTAGTTTCAATGGATGAAGGCAAACTAAGCTTGCCCTATACGATATACTTAGCTGACGATGTACTGATTTTGGTACCTGAAGTAGTTCCCGACCAGCGTGAAAGGGGGCTTTTGCTTAGAAGGATAAGTAGCTGGATAAAGGCAAACGGGATTAGGGAGGTTGTTCTTTTCGGGGGTCTAATGAATGAATTTAAGAAGGACGAAGCCGATCTTGCTAGGATAGCCTATACTTCCAAATACGACGTTAAAAGCAGAGCAGGCGTACTTCCTCCACCAATTGAAAAAGGGTTATTGGTAGTTGGGCCAATAGCTACTTTAATGGCCTTCTTTGAGGCATATGACCTACCCGCTTTATCAATACTATCCTACGTAGATCCCAATAGGCCTGACCCTATGGGGGCAGCGAACGCCATAAAAGTCTTTTCAAAAATATACGGAAAAAATATTGACACAGAAGAGTTAGAGAAAGATGCAAGAAAAATAGAGCAAGAAATAAGCGAGGCCGAAAAAAAGAAGCTTATGCAAGAAAGTGGTAGCGCTGGACAGGGCACTCTTTATGTCTGATTAAGGCCTTGCAAATTTTGCAAGAAGGTCTTGAAATAGGAGTGGGTAATGCGCGATGCGGCTTAAGGTCCTCTAACGCTCTTAGATCCTTGGCGCCAAGAAGCGTAGCTAGTGCGCTACTTTTGTGCGTACCTCTACGGGCGAATTCCGCTTAGTTATACTTTTTATTAATCTGAGTATGTTTATAGAAGCATCGGGATGTTTACGCGTGGGCTACGTCGCCGTTGCGAGCTTCAACGGCCACGCTCAATCCTCTTCTCGCAGAGGAGCCCCGCGCGGAAGAATTACTAAAGGCCTTGCTCTTACAGGTCAATTCGGGCGGTTCTTTATTTTGAAGCCAGCCTAAATTGGCTGCCCTTATAATCGCAAAATCCCTTTCATGATTATATAGTTAAAGGTCATCGCGATATGCGCTTCTCGTTACCCTCTTAAATAAATAATTACGCGTTTAAAGGCATTATTAAAATATTTGTAAAGAAAGATTTTTTACTGGGTACAAATCTAATTTTAAATTTTAAAGCATTCTTTATAAAAATAGAATTGCTACTTTTATTTTCTAAGCGTGAGAGCCTCTTCTTCAATCAATCTATAAGCGTAGCGTCAACACCGTTATTGCTTAGTACTTCGGCCAACCTTTTATCGCGTAGAACCTCAACTTTTTTATCCCTTAAAATCGGGACGAGTTTTCTCTGGATATAATTTAACTCCTGTTCTGGGCTAGGCGGAGTATACTTCGCGAAGTAAACTGGGTATACCTTATTCAGCGTTTTTAGCGTAATTAAAAACGGGAATCCCACTACAAAGCAGTCTTTCTCGCATGAATTTGCGTATTCCCTCGAAGTTATCACTAAGTTCGATCTGTTAGCAATAATTTTTTTTATTGAATTAATATGCCACAAAACTTCTGGTCTATACGTAGAATACTCATCTATGATCGAAAAACCCCTAGCTGATATTTTGCGTACCGCAGTACGCTTGAGAAAACCATCTGAATATAGGGCAAAATTTTTAAAAGCCTCCCAGAGCTCCGGCGAGTTTCTAGCACGGCTCTCAACTAAATCCCAGAGCTTGCCGCTTTGTATAGCATTTCTTATGGTCTTAATTTCTGCCATTGATGCGTAAAGATTATGCAAGGCCAGTAATTTCTCTCTCTCTCTTTTTTCCATTTTAAGTAATTCTGAAACCTTGTACTTTGAGCAAACTGGGCATGAACAAGGCAGCTCTTTTAGATTTTCTATTTTTTCCGAGCCTGCTATTGTCATGTATCTTCCCTCTTTGGCGAAAAGGGCATAAGCGGCCGAATCAAACATATCCGCTCCTAAAGCTACCGCCATGGAAAACATTGAAGGATGCCCAGCCCCAAATAAATGTAGAGGCTTGTTCGACGGTAAGCTCATTTTAACTTGGTACAGTTCGTCAAACAAGTCGGCGTACATGTGCCCCTCCATAAGCGGAGTTGGAGATCCTAGGGCGTACAGCGGATAATCCATTTTTTTTGCGTTATTAACCATTTTATCTAGTAAATCTTTGTATAATCCGCCCTGAATTGGCGCGGTCCATACGATCTCTTCATCAGTTATAATTTTTTTGGCGTCCTCCTCGCTTTTAAGCGTTTTATCTACGGTAAGCTCTGCCTCTGTTTTATTTACCATGCCTGTAGGCGTATCTAAAATTACTCCTATATCCGTCTTTATTTTTTCTTGGTACCTTATTATTTCTTCGTTGTTTGTATTTATACTTTTATATACAAGGAGCTGATACGCCCCTGAATCGGTCATAACAGGGCCTGTTACGTTTAACGCGTCATGAATATCCCTTTCTTCGCCTTTTCTCATCCAAAGGTACGCATTTGTTATTACTACGTCAAAACCTATTTGTTTGATTTCGCTGGCAGATAGAGGCCCTCCCGATACCGATATTACGGGGGCTAACGTAGGAGTTTCTATTGGCCCAGATCTAGTTTGTAGTTCGCCTAGGCGCCCCAGCAGATCTCTTGCTTTTATTTTGAACATGAGTTTTTTGTGGGCATAATTTTAAGGTTAAGCGGTCGGCTATTGCTCGCCATACGCAAACCATCTAGCGCATTATTTACCCTCGTTATGACTTAAGTTTCTACTTCATGATGCATGCGTATGCATGCGTAAGATCATATCTTAAGGGCCCGAAGTCGCGATTTCAGCAACGCAAATCGGAATGTCATTCTACCTGGGGCTGAGTTACCTTAGAAAATTTCCTGCGGTAACGATTTATAAAAACCTCTTGTTTTTGGGTCCGTCTAATCTTCGCTAAGCGCTGGAGCGATTCTTTCGCCAATTTTAAAGGGCGCCGGTACAAGCGTTGCTTGGAAAATGGCCAAGTTTGACGCATAGATAATAAAATTTCCGGGTAAATTCCTTAAATGCGTGAAAAACCGTTTTATTGATATGATTTGAAGGCTGCAGCCTACTTGTGGGGTGGAAACGTATATATGGCAACCGAAGAACTGAAGGCTTTACTTGCCATTTACGATGAAAGTAGCTCAATTCTAGCAATCCAAGGAAGGGCAGTTCTTTTCCAGAGCAACGAACAAGCTATAAGTAAAATAATTCAAAGGGCAGCCTTTACCCGTTATGCAGGTCAGGTCGTCGGAGAATGGGTAACAGCCCAAGGTGAACGGTTTGTTGAATGTGGGAAGATGGAATTGGACGGCTTTAAGGTAATTGATCTGTCTGGATTAGGCTTAGAAAGGCGTGTAGGAGAGTGGATCAAAGACTTATGTAAAGGTAGGGTTGACCTAGAAAACCCTAAAACCATTGTAGTGCTTATGCCCTTCAAGGACAAGATAATCATTTTTACGTCAAAAAAAATGCTCAATAAAGGGTTTTGGGAAAGAAAGAAAAATCGGGTTTTCTTTGAAATAAGTGCGTTGCATCCGCAACTGGCCCGCTTTATGGTAAATTTATCCATGGTCAAAGAAGGGGATCTGTTACTTGATCCTTTCGCGGGTTCCATGTCAATACCAATAGAGGCAGTTTCCGTTGGGGCTTATGCAGTAGGAGGCGAATTGGACGCTGAAGCGGTGTTCGGTGGTACGAATAACCTTAGACTTAGTAATGGTAAATGGGACGTATTGAGGGCCGATGCCCTTCATCCTCCATTTGCATCAAATAGTTTTTCCTCTATAGCCACAGACCCTCCTTTTGGCCGCTTAAAAAAAATTATAGGGCAAGATAAGAAAGAGAGCTTTTTTTCTGCGTTTTTAATTAGCGCAGGCCAATTACTAAAACCCCGCGGTGGCCTATCCTTTCTTCTCCCTCAGGATTTAGCTCCAGAAATTTTACCTTGGCGTATAGCTGGGATCGAACTTTTAGGAGTAGTTCCTATGCGCGTTCATAAGTCTTTTATCAGGTACGCTTTGAGGTGCAGAAAAACTGTCTGACAATGGATTTAAATATCTTCTAACGCATGAGCAGAGCCTCATTGTTGCTATGCACCTTCTAAAGGCCGGTATCGATTATCCCTATTCTATCGCAAAAATTAATGGAATTGAAATTGGCGAGGTCGAGGCCTTACTTGAAGAATTGATGCGTATGGGCTTGGTTGAAAAGAAGGGTTCATCATCAATTAAGAGGTCTGATGATGCTTTTAAGAGGTCTCACGAAGTCCACAAACACCACACTTATTATGGGTTAACGCGTTTGGGCGAGATCACTATAAGGGAGGTGAAGAAGCGCGCTTTATTATGCGCAGAAAAAATAAGGTATAGCCGTCTAGGTAAGGATATAGAGAGGGGATCATTTTTAATGCCTAGTGAAAAAGAAGAATTAAAGAAAATGGGTATACTGTATGAAAGTAATGGTAGTTTTGGCCTTACCGTATTCGGCGAAATGGTCAGGTGGTACATAAAGGAGGGAGATGAAAATAATTAAGCTAAAATTTTTGGGAACTGCCTCTGGAACACCTGTATCTGGGCTTTTTCCAGCTTCGGTTTTAGTAGAAAAAGACGGTAAAAAAATGCTTGTTGATTGCGGAGAGGGTATACAACACCAATTTTTTAGAAGTAAAGAGGGCCTTAGAGGTTTAAGCGCTATTTTCATAACGCATATGCACGGGGATCACGTACTCGGCCTTCCGGGCTTTTTGATGTCTTTGTCGTTGCTTAATTGGGAAGGAAGAATACGTATCTATGGGCCGGAAAGGATCAGGGAGTTAGTTGAATTTACTTTGGAGGCAACACTATCTGGAACGCAAATACTGGATAAGTTTGATTTTTACGCTAATAATTCCGAGTTTACTGTAGGGGATTTAAATGTAAAGCCGTTTAGGGTCCAGCATAGAGTAGAGGCTTACGGGCTAAAAATAGAAGAAGCAGATAAGCCAGGTAAGTTCAATGAAGAAGCAGCAAAAGAATTGGGTATACCAAAAGGTCCATTATGGGGCCAATTGCAGCGCGGAAAAAAAGTTTACATTAATGGCATTGAATTTACGCCGGGGCAGGTCTTAGGTCCTGCAAGGCCAGGTGTAAAGTTCGTTTACACGGGTGATGCGTCACCATCCGAAGAAATAATTAGGCAGGCTAGAGGCACTGATTGTTTAGTGCATGATGCGGCTTTTCCGAAAGGCGACGAAGCAGCGGCCCATGAATTCGGGCACTCTACTTGGTACGACGCGGTGAAGGAAGCTAAGGAAGCCGGGGTAAGCCAGCTAATATTATTTAATTTCGGGGGTAAGGCCGTATCTCAACTAGCGCAAATAGAGTTAGAAGTTAAGAAAGAATTTCAAAATAGCTATTTAGCTAAAGATTTATGGGACTTTTACGTAAAAAAATAAGAGATTTAATCGCATTTGCTCCAGCCGCAAACGGGGCAGGTCATGCATCCCTCGGAAACTATCAGGGGGCTTCCGCATTCAGGGCAGGTCGGATTTCCATATCCCCAGGAGTCTTGTGCGCTTTCATTGCTTGTATTTTTTTTTGAGTCGCTTACTGCGAATAAGGGTTTTTGTTCTTCGCTTGTACCAGATTTCATCGCAAGGTATTTGTTTATAGCCTTTCCTATTGCATCAGGTACCGAAAGTACTCTTTCTCCCTCTTGCCATACTGGCTCTCCGCCCCTTATGCCCACTAGCTCTTTGACTATAGAATTCGGATCGGCGCCTATTCTTAAGGCCAGTGAGATCATCCTTCCTATCGCTTCGGTAAAAGCTGCGGTTGCTGCGCCGCTCTTTCCCAGCGTAGTAAACACTTCGAACATGCGCCCATTTTTTTCATTTATGGTTACGTAAAGGTTTCCAGAATCCGTCTTCATTTTAATCGTAATCCCAGTAAGTACGGCTGGCCTCGCCTCGGGTACTATTCCTACCGGGGGGTTTGTCTCCTTCTTTTCAGCATTAGCGCTAGTACCAGTATAGAGGACTTGTTCGTTTCTGCTCCCGTCTCTATATATAGTTATACCCTTGCAACCTAATTCATAAGCCTCTAGGTAAGCTTTTGATACATCATCTACTGTGGCTGAATTCTTCAGGTTAATCGTCTTGCTGACTGCATTGTCCACGAAAGCCTGCCAGGCGGCCTGCATGGCAACGTGATAATGGACATCAATTTCTAAAGCCGTCTTAAACAATTTTCTAGTGTTTTCGGGGACCTCTTCTGCATCACCTACTTTACCCGATTTTGAAATTTTTTGCATTAATTCATCTGAATGAAAACCTAGCCTCTTAGCCGTTTCTTCGAATAGCGGATTTACCTCTGGAAACTCACCAACGCTGACTTTTTTTACATAGGCAACTGCGAATAATGGCTCTATTCCAGAGGATGCCCCTCCTATCATAGAAATAGTCCCCGTTGGCGCTATAGTTATGGTGTCGGCATTTCTTATTCCGTATTCTCTTATGCTAGATTTTATGATTTCCCAGTCTAGCCTCGGTCTATCTATTTTAATGGCTTTTCCGAAGGTTTTTCCCGAAAAAGGTAGCTCTGGAGAAGGGCCATCATAAATGCTTCCCTTAAAGGCGGGAAAAGCTCCCCTTTCTTTAGCTAGATCAACGCTAGCCAGCTTTGACTGATAATTTATAAACTCTGAAACGCTTGAGGCTAAGTATAATCCTTCCTCAGAGTCATAAGGTATCCCAAGTTTTATCAACATATCCGCCCATCCCATAACGCCAAGCCCGATTTTTCTCGTAGCTTTCGTCATTTTCTCGATCTCTTTTAATGGGAAGGCGTTAGTATCAATTATATCGTCCAAAAATCTAACCGCTAACCGTACAGTTGAAGCGAGATTATCCCATTCTATTTTTGGGGATTCTGGGTAACCGCTTACAAAATGGCCCAAATTTATGCTCCCTAGGTTGCAGGACTCGTACGGTAATAGAGGCTGTTCACCGCAGGGATTAGTGCTCTCGATTTCACCAAGTTGTGGCGTTGGGTTATATTGATTTATGTGGTCTAAAAATATCATCCCAGGATCTCCAGTTTTCCACGCTTGTTGGCATATTTCATCAAATATCTTTTTAGCGTTTAGTTCCGCGACGGCTTCTTTATTGCGCGGATTAATCAGCTTATAATTAGAATTGTTTTTTAGCGAATTTATATATTCTCCAGTAATTCCCACGCTTATATTGAAGTTTTGAAGAGTCTTCATATCAGATTTGCACGATATGAATTCCTCGATATCTGGGTGGTCTACCCTAAGGATGCCCATATTTGCACCCCTTCTCCTGCCTCCCTGTTTTATCTGCTCGGTTGCCGCGTCGAATATTTTCATGAAGGATACGGGACCACTTGCAACTCCCATTGTACTCTTTACAATATCGTTTTTCGGCCTTATTTTAGAGAAGGAAAAACCAGTACCCCCTCCACTCTTGTGTATTATTGCCGTATATTTTAGGGCATCAAATATGCCATCTATTGAATCGGGAACGGGCAACACGAAACACGCGGAGAGTTGGCCAAGCGGCGTTCCCGCGTTCATTAGCGTTGGAGAATTAGGTATAAAGTCAAGCGAAGCCATTATATCATAAAACGCGTTTGCGAGCGTTTTTATTTCCTCGTCAGTTTTTCCATATAATTTTTCGGCATTAGCGACGTAATTTGCCACTCTTCTGAACATTTCTTCCGGGGTTTCTTTGAGATTCCCGTTTTCGTCTTTTATTAGATATCTAGCCTCAAGAATTTTCAAGGCTGTATCGGTAAGTTTAACTGATTTTTCCATGGTAAGTATATAGTCAAACAGCGGTTTATAATAGTTGTGCGTACATAAGGGTGTTTCTTACGTACAACGATCTCGCAGCCGATTTAAAAGCGCGAAATATCCCATCGCGTAAAACGTATATTTGTGTAATTATTCCAAACACGAAATGACGGAACAATCTCCTGTAACGCTCAGAAGCTGCAGGCCAGAAGACGTCGATGAAGTAATAAAAATAAATGAGATTTGCTTGCCAGAGAATTATCCCCGTTCTTTCTTCGTAGAACATCTAATAAATTTTCCTAAGGCTTTTATAGTAGCTGAAACGGAAGGAAAGATTGTAGGGTACGTCATGACGCGGGTTGAAAAAGGCTTTTCGTTCTTCGGAATGAAATGGGTAACTAAAGCGCATATAATATCTTTGGCCGTATTACCTCAATACAGAAATAGGGGTATCGGGACGGCTTTAATGCGCAAAGCTCACGAAGGAGCCAAGGAGTATGGCGCTACCGAAATTTATCTCGAGGTCAGGGTAAATAATGAAGGCGCGATTTCTCTTTATAAAGGATTATCTTATCAAATTAAAGACGTCAACTCTAATTATTATTCGGATGGGGAAGATGCCTATATAATGGTGGCTCATCTTTAGTTGGTGGTGTTTGTGAAGCTTTTTGACTTAGGAAGCAACTCGGGCTTCGCATCAGAATTAGCTGAATTTAATGGCCAGAAGCCCATCGAAATAGAAAAGAAAATCTTTCCAAATAATGAAATCTACATCAGATTAACCGAAGATGTGAAAAATGATGATGTTATACTTGCGGGTACGAGTTACCCTCAGCCGAATGATCGGTTTATGGAGTTACTTTTAGCGGTCGATGCCGCTAAACGTGGGGGGGCAAAAAGTATTAAGGCGGCAATTACTTACATGGCCTATGGAAGGCAAGACCGGGTGCAGAGAGAGGGAGAAGCCGTAAGCGCGCAAGCTACTTTTCAGGCACTGTTGTCAGTTGGACTAAACGAAATTTATATAGCCGATTACCATAACCCAGATACTCTTAGGCTTATACAGCTGAAGGCTTATAACATAAGAGTATCTAAGGCGTTGGGCGAATACGTAAAAAAAACGTATAAGTTGCAGGAGCCAGTTGTAATTCTTCCAGGCTCAAAATCTATGAGCGAAAAATATTTAATTAGGGCAAAAGAAGCCGCTGAGGGGGCGGGAGCAAGTTATTATACCACGCTCATAAAAGAAAGGGACAGCGTAACTGGCGAGGTCCGTACTGATAAGAGGAAAATTGGCGTTCAGGATAAAGATGTTATTTTGGTTGATGACGAAATTAGTACCGGGAGTACCGTTATAAACGCGGTAAAGATGCTGAAGCAGGAAAACCCATCTAGGATTTTTGTAGCTTGTACGCACGGCATCTTTGCGGGCGATTCGCTAGCTCAAATAAAGTCTTTGGGAGTTGCGGATGTAATCACTAGCGACTCGATACCTACGCCCTTATCTAGGGTGCACCTAGCACCGCTGTTTGGAAACAAAATGTTTGGCGGGATTTAGTTGCGTTTCGGGAGCTTCTCGCGCTTAGTGCTTGTGGCGTGTAAGGAGCTGTCTTTAGGGCGCTACTGGTACTTATTCTGGCATTCCCTCATCCCTAAAGGTTAAGGTTCCCGCTTCAGCGACATATGGGTAATACCCTGGCGTTTCAGGTATTCCGCCAGAGGAATCTCCGCAGGCGTGAATTCGGGTTGAACCATCCCTACTTTTGCGCTTCAATACGCAATCCCAACGTTTTTATAGGCTTTTTACAAATCATCCTCTCCCCCTCGGAGCCTTCTTGCTCACAATCAGTAAGCTATTGGTACT
>JAGDXE010000021.1 GCA_023256375.1 Thermoproteati archaeon
CCGCCTGCGGCCGTGATACAAGCAAGCAGGTGACGGTCGTCGAAGCCCTAGCCTACGACTAGCTTACCATGATTAGCAAGAAAGCCCGCACACTTTAGGGGGGGTGGGAAGATGTCAGCTGCATACAGAGTATGTTCACGGGCCTAAACTTTCGACTAATTTGTTCAATTTCTGTTCTAGCCTCCTTATTTTATTTAGTTCTTCTTTTAGTGCATCGGGGCCCTCAAGGCAGTCGCGTAAAAATATTGTGAAGAATTCGTCACCAAGGTCATCATCGGTAACCATTTCCCTGAGTAAAAGCGCGTCTTGAGATAAGTCGTAATAGCGCCGTGCCGCTCCTCCCTGACTGGCCTCAGTCCATGACTTTATAATTCCAAGCTCCTCTAAGTCGGCTAAATGCCTGACTAGCGCCTGCTGCCGGATACCTATTTCCTTTACTAATTCACTTTGATATTTGGCTCCGGTTATTAGCGAGGTAATAATCCTTCTTTTTGTTATACTGCTTACTATTTCAATGATGTCGCGGTCCCTCACCTGTTCGTAGCACCTTATTGTATCTTTATCTCGCTTCCTGGTTTTTGACTAGCCTGCTTAGGTTTTAATGTAATTTCTAACACGCCATTATTATATGTTGCAGTTGCACTGTTAACGTCTATCTCAGTCTCTAGAGGTATATCCGCCTCGTACTCTTTGTGTTCCCCCTTCCCTTCTACGTGTAATTCAGTCTCATCGCCTGTAAGGTGTATTTGGTCTTTGTTCACGCCAGGCATCTCGACGTATACTTTTATTAAATTATTCTTTTTATCCTCCATTACATCGTAGTACGGTTCGATTGCCCTGGTTTCTAGCAATCCTCTTCTACTTGGCTTTACGTTACCGAACTGCTTGAATACTGGCTTGCCATCAGGCCCGACGCTAACCGAAAATCCGTATATGTATGGGCCGAAGGAAAAGTCTTCTCTTCTTACTCTTCCTTTGGCCTCATCGAATATACTGTCTATCATCGCGTCAGCCTCTTCTGAAAGCCTCTCGAATTCATCTAATACGTCATCAAACCAATCCCTTTCCCGATCTCTTCTTCTTTCAGACATTTTTGGTCTATCACTATATGTGATAGACATATATAAGCCTTTCTGTACTTGGTATTCATAAAGCTGCTCCAATATGCTCGGCTATTAGGCGCTCCTTTTGGCTCATAATAAAACATAAATGTTAAGTTTTTATGCTATGCAGGTATCAAATATATGTGGAAGTTTATATCGTCAAGATTTTCGCCCAGAGAAGAAAAGTTATCTGTCGCGCGTTTATTTATCCAGTACGGTTTGAGCGTCCGGGAAGGTAAGATTTATTGCGGGCAAATAGAAATTCCTACGGCTAAGGTTGCTACGGTAGTAGGTGTAGATAGAAGGACCGTAAGCGCTACAGTAAAATTGATAGAATCAGATTCTTATTTAAAGAAGATCTTCTCTGAATTAGAACCGAGTGGAAGTAGCCTTAAGGGGGTGGCAAAAAATTTTGGCTGGAGCGTTATAGAAATAACGCCTAGCGATGCCTCCAAACCCGGGATATTAGCTGGCGTGGCTTCATTAGTTGCCTCAAGAAATTTGAGCATCAGGCAAGCAATAGTCGATGATGTGGAGTTAAACCCTAATCCTAAACTCACTATTGTGGTGGAAGGCCAGCTTCCTCCCGAATTAATATATGAAATAAAAAAAGTTCAGGGAGTGAACAGCCTCAGTATACTTTAGGAATTCTTATATACGTTGCATCCTTAATTTTAGGATGCTTTCAAGGGTGTTAGAAGCTTGAGTGAAACCTCGTTTAGGCACGTAGTAAGAATGGTGGGCTTTGACCTACCCGGCGATGTGAAAGTGCCTTATGCTTTATCTAGGATAAGGGGAGTTGGCATAAATTTGGCCATAGCGCTTTGTAAGCAACTTGGAATTGATCCCTCTTTGAGGCTTGGTGAGATTGACGACGCAAAAATTGAATCGCTAGAAAGAGTCCTGAGAGACAAAAAGCATGCCACTCTGCCCTTGTGGTTTAAGAACAGGAGATCCGATACTATAGAAAGTGAAGATATGCACTTGATCGGGTCTGATTTATTAATGGGGGTAAGGGGAGATGTTGAGTTAGTGAAACGGATAAAGTGCTGGAAAGGGGTTCGGCATTCGCTTGGGCTTAAGGTAAGAGGGCAGCGGACGAGAGTAACTGGTAGATTTGGGCGCTCGGTTGGTGTGTCTAAAGGCAAGCTCAAGCAGGCAATGGCTCCTTCAGCTGCGCCAGCGCCTGCGGCGCAGCCTCAACCGCAGAAGTGATGTATTATGGGAGATATAAAAAGACCCAGAAAGAAGTGGAAGGGCCCTACAAATCCATGGTTGATTAGTTCCTTACAGGGGGAAATGCAGTTAATGGGTAAATACGGCCTTAGGAACAAGCGTGAATTATATCTTGCCGAAGCAGTAGCCAGAAAATATAGGAGGATGGAGAGAGAATTTTTCGCCTTGCCTCCTGAAGACAGGGGCGCTAATGAATCGCTTTTAATAAGCAGGCTTTACGGTCTCGGGTACTTGGAGTCCCCCCAGGGTACGTCCGATTCCGTATTATCGATGGGTGTTGAAGCAATTTTGAATAGGCGTTTTCAGTCTTTAGTTGCTCAAAAAGCTAATATATCATACTTTACCGCGCGCCAATTAATAGTCCATGGCCACGTGAGAATATTTGGGAGAGCGGTGAGGTCCCCTGGTGCCTTAATTAATCGCGATGACGAAAAAGGAATTGAAATTCCTAGCGTGCTTATAGAGAAGATAACTGGAACCAAGGAAGGGTCCGATCAAGGTAAGAGGTGAGACTATTGAGTGATAACCTGAGTTGGGGTATAGCTTGGATATATAGTTCATTTAGTAATACACTAATTTATATAACTGATATAACTGGAAGAGAGCTCATATCAAAGAAATCGGGCGGCGAAGTCGTAAAAGCTGATCGGGAGAAGCCCTCTCCATATGCAGCTACGCAAGCTGCGATAGCTGCTGCTAGAGAAGCTAAAGAAAAAGGAATAAATGCCTTAAAAGTTTACGTGAGAGCGCCTGGAGGTCACGGAAGTAAGACGCCGGGGCCGGGTGCCCAGGCTGCAATCAGGGCGCTTTCGAGAGAGGGATTCTTTATTGGGGTCACCGAGGATATAACCCCGCTGCCCCACGATACTACAAGGAGACCTGGTGGCAGAAGAGGTAGAAGGGTATGACGGAGGCTGGCCCATCATTATCCGTTATAAGTAAAGAGGGTCAATCATATAAAATTCTATTAGAAGGGATCAGTATTGCGCTAGCCAATTCTATAAGGAGGGTCCTTCTGGCCTTTGTCCCAACCCTCGCCATAGATGAAATTATTTTTGATGAAAATAATACCTCATTTTACAGAGAATACATAGCGCATCGCTTAGCATTAATACCGATTAAAACTGTTATGAGTTACGAAGAATTAGCAGATAATTATTTTGAGCCGAAGGCCGAGGTAGATATGGCGTTGGACGCGAAAGCCGAAAAAGATGAAGTAGTTTACGCATCAGAATTAAAATTTCCTGATGGTTCGGTCGCCACGGAGCACCCTCGCATCCCCATAATATCGCTTACCGCAGGACAGAATTTAAGGGCTGAGCTAAGAGCAAAAATAGGTACGGGTAGGGATCACGCTAAGTGGCAACCTGTTAGCGCTACCTCGGTTATAAACTACCCTATAATAAAGATAAATGGGAGTTGCGAGGATTGCGCTAAGTGTGCATCCGCGTGTCCTACTGGGGCAATAACAGAAAAAAACGGTAAATTGATCGTAGTGGATGAGGCATTGTGCACTTTGTGCGGTATGTGCATGGATCAATGCCCTGAAGCGATATCGGTTTCAGGCGATCCGCGTAGGCACATATTGTCCTTTGACTTAAATGGGCAATTAGACGCTCGTACCGCACTTACGGCGGCATTGGAAATACTCAATAGGGAGTTAGGTAATATATTATCGCAATTGGAGGTGCTCGTAAATGAGGAGAAAACCCAGTAATCCGGAAGTTTTGATGACGGTCAAGGCTTTGTACAGTAGTGGAAAAAATATGATGGAAGCGCTGGCTAAAAGCCTAGAAAATGGTTCGGCGACTAGAGTTTCCGTTGATGTGGGGGAGCTCTCGAGGTTGTACAATAATCATAAAGGTGTGGCAGTACCAGGTAAAGTTTTAGGATGGGGAGAGGCTAATATCCCGATGAACGTAGCAGCGGTCGCATTTTCTGAAAGCGCTAGGGAAAAAATAGAAAGGGCAGGAGGAAAGTGTTACTCGCTTTACGAGTTTGCCTCTTTACCTGAAGCCCCCTCTGGGTGGATCTTAGCGAAATAGGTGAAAATTTTGAAAAATTTTGTTCCAGATTTAGTTTTTGATGCTAGCAATGCCGTAGAAGGTAGGCTTGCTTCGGTAACGGCTAAAGCTCTCCTGGAAGGCAAGAATGTAGCGATTGTAAATGCGGATAAGGCCATCATATCAAAACCCATTGACGGAGTGGTTAAGTGGCTTCAGCCTTGGTATGGAATACATTCATGGATAAATCCTAGAAAGCACAGCCCTAGAAAATATATGACCGTAGACGGATACTTTAGGACATCGATTAGAAATATGCTTCCTGTAGATAAGGTCAGGGGAAGGGAAGCGTATAAAAGGCTCAGGGTTTATGAAGGGGTACCAAAAGAGTTGGCCTCATATCAGGTTGAAACGCCAAAAGAAGTAATGTGGAATGGTAAAGAGGGGCACTGTACTACTCTTTTAGAGTTAGCTTCTTATTACGGGAGAAAGAGGGTTGAGCGCGCTTGAGTAATACAGCTGAAGTTGCTAAAAGCGTTATGGCGACTGGAAAGAGAAAGAAAGCGTTGGCTAAGGCATTGGTCAAGGCTGGCGCAGGCCGCTTTCTGGTGAACGGGTATCCCGTAGAATTACACCCCAATATGCAAGTTAGGTCGCAGTTAAAAGTGCTTTACGAGGCATTGAGACCTTACAGCGATAAAATTGATGTCGAAGTGAAAAGTTACGGGGGCGGGTATATGGGGCAATTCCAGGCTACTGTATACGCCGTTTCTAGGGCGGTTTATAATTTCTTTAATAAAGACGAGTCTGTAAAACAGGTACTCTTAGAATTTGATCCTCATGCCTTGAGTGGCGACCCGAGGGAGAAGGAGCCAAAGAAGTTCGGCGGAAAAGGAGCTAGGAGGAGGTTCCAGAAGTCCTACAGGTGACGCGATTGCTCTTTCCCGTTAGATGTTTTACCTGTGGGGCTGTAATAGGCGACAAGTGGGAGGATTACGAAAAAGCTATTAAAGAAGGTCGCGATCCAGCTAAGGTACTAGACGAATTAGGAGTAAAGCGCTACTGTTGCAGGAGGATGTTTTTAACGTATTATGACTTGGCTGATCAGATCCTGGAGTATTCCAGGAAAGGAGAGCCTTAAAACCCGTGGGATGGGATGCGTATGTCTTCCGACGAAACTGAAAGGCAGAATATAGAAGGCGAATTGCTAGTACCTCAGGAGACTTACATGCTGAGCGGAATACACATAGGGACGGAGGCCGAAATCAAGGCCATGAAAGGATTTATTTATAAAGTTAGGAACGACGGTATTCACATATTTGACCTCAAGAAGATAGACGAAAGATTAAGGGTTACGGCTAAAATGCTGGCCCGTTATGAGCCTAACGGGGTGCTGGTAGTCGCCGCGTCTCGTTTCGCTGTAAGACCAGTTCAGAGATTTGCCGAGTTAACTGGTGCTACAGCTTTTGTTGAGCGCTTCACGCCGGGCTTATTGACCAATCCAAATCTCCCAGGTTATATGGAGCCGCAGGTAGTATTTTTATCCAATACTGAAGGCGGGGGACAAGTTGTATCAGAAGTATCTTTAGCGGGCATACCTTTGGTAGCCTTCTGCGATAGTAATAGCCCCGTTGAATACGTAGATTTGATAATCCCCATGAATAATAGGAGTAGGAGGTCGTTGGCTTTAGCTTATTGGTTGTTGGCCAGGCAGGTTCTTCGCGAGAGAGGACAGCTCGGTGCTCAGGAAGACCTTCCCGAAGGGCCAGAAAGCTTTGAAACAGAGGCAGAGGAAGGAGGGATTGAATGAGTATGACCCCGGCAACGGGGTAGTAATCGTAAAAATCGGCGGTAGCGTATTAACGTTTAAAGAGAAATTTTTTGAACCAAGAACTGAAATTATCGCGCAACTCGCGCAAGAGATTAAAAACGCGCTCCCAAGATTGGGGGGGTTAATTTTAGTTCACGGAGGTGGATCCTTCGGTCATCCAGTAGCCGCGCATTACTTGCTTCAAAAAGGATACGCCTCGAATGCGCCAGCGATTGCGTTAACCGAAGTTGAGGACGCCATGAGGAAGCTGAACGGAATTGTTGAAGAAGGTTTGGCGCGTGTAGGGCTTCCCGTTTTTACCGTGCAAACGTCAGCCGTTGCAAGGGCAAGACAAGGTAAATTGGCTGAAATTAATACTAGTTTCTTTTCAGAACTCTTGTCTTTATCTTTAATACCAATAACGTACGGTTCTCTTATTTTTGACGAAACCTTGGGCTATACGATAGTTTCCGGTGATGACATATCCGTTAAATTGGCGGTTGGATTAGGTGCTAAATCACTTATTTTTGTGAGTGATGTAGATGGTTTATACGATCGCGATCCCAAGATCCACCCTGACGCTAAACTATTAAGGAAGGTGAGCCTGACAAGGGATCACGTAATCTTCGGTGAGGTTAAAGACGTGACGGGTGGTATAAGAAATAAAGTGGAGAATGCTGGCTTAGCGGTTAGCTCTGGTGTAGCGGTTCGCCTTATAAACGGTTTAAGGCGTGGGAATTTATATGCCGCTTTAAACGGAGAGGACGTCGGCACAGAGTTCATCGAATAGTGATTAAATTGAGTTCAGAAAATTCTAAAAAAAGCGACAGAAAGAAAGACCACATAGAAATAGCGCTGAAGCATGACGTAGTCCCCAAGAGGTTTATTTCCCAGTTTGATGAAGTAGTGCTTATTCATGAGGCTTTGCCCAGTTTAGACTCAAGCGATATCGACATGACGCTAGAGTTCATCGGGAAGAAATTATCCGCCCCCTTAATAGTGGGGGCCATGACCGGCGGTACTGCGGGGAGCGAAGTCATAAATGGAAATATAGCTGAAGCCGTGGAGGAGTTGGGTCTTGGTATGGGTATTGGCAGCCAAAAGCTCGCTTTAGGAGATTCATCTTTTGAGTACACTTTTGCTATTGCTAGGAGAAAAGCTCCTAACGCGGTAATTTTGGGGAATTTGGGTGCCTCGAACGTATTCCGTATGAGTAGAACGGAGATCAGGCGGGCAGTTGAAATGATTCAGGCAGATGCACTAGAAATTCATTTGAACGCTTTGCAAGAATTCTTGCAGCCCGAGGGTGAACCCAATTTTAAGGGTTTGGAGGAGAAATTAGATCAAATATGCGATGAAGCTGGAGTGCCGGTTTTCGTGAAGGAGACCGGCTCAGGAATTTCTATGGAGACTGCTAAAAGACTAAACGGCAAAAAAATTTCCGGATTTGATATTGGAGGAGCCGGCGGGACATCGTTTGCTGTTATCGAAGGAAAGAGGCGCAATGACGATGTAGCGGAGCCATTTTATGGTTGGGGAATCCCGACGGCCGCTTCGATTATGGAAGTTCGTTCGGTCAGCGATAAGTTAATTATTGCAAGCGGGGGCGTCCGGAGCGGTCTCGACGCAGTAAAAGCCATGGTTTTAGGTGCTACTTTATCTTCTATGGCAAGACCTCTTCTAAGACCGGCGACGCGTTCTTCGGATGAAGTGAAAAATTTCCTCGTTAAGACAGAAGAACAAATACGGATTGGAATGGCGCTTACCGGCTCTAGAGATTTGAAGGCTTTAATGAAGGTAAAGTTTCTACTGATGGGTGATCTTGCCCAATGGGTTCGTCAAAGAGGGATTTTTAGTCTATAATTCAAAGGTGCCCAGTTATAAGATCGGCTACAAGCAGGCGCTAAAAATAGATTGGGATTTTGGCCATCAGGCAGGGAGCGAAAATTCCGCTTTTGCGAAACCGGGGTAAAAACCTCGAATGGGCTCATCCAAATTGGAGGCTATGACCCGCAGGGTACCGGCTTGCCGCCGAAGCAAGACTTGCCGTGCATTGGTGTGGAAATGATACAGGTACTATCATGCTGCGCGCAGCGCCGGATCCGTAGATGTTCGGTCATAAACCCTAAATGCTGGTAAACGTTAATCGCGATGGCCATATTGGTGAGTTAGTTGCCAGGTATCGAAGATGTAGAGCGGGAAATTAAAATAGTACTTAGGGGCGAACCCGAAATTCTTTTTGACGCCGCGAATTATTTGATATCCACTGGCGGAAAGAGGTTAAGGCCACGGCTGCTTTTGACTTTTAATGACGCTCTGGGTGGAAATCATGAACAGGCGATAAAGGCGGCAGCTTCTATTGAGATGCTTCATAATTTCACTTTAATACACGATGACATAATGGATAAGGACGAAACTAGGCACGGCGTACCTACTACGCACGTGAAGTACGGGGAAGCAATAGCTATACTGGCAGGAGACGTACTTCAATCGCAATCTCAAATGGAAATGGCAAGAGCCACTGAGGGATTACCTAAGAATA
This sequence comes from Thermoproteati archaeon, assembly GCA_023256375.1. GTDB lineage: Archaea > Thermoproteota > Thermoprotei_A > Marsarchaeales > UBA168 > UBA168. The sequence goes on from JAGDXE010000021.1 coordinate 8,695, forward strand.
AGGCGCGCCATTTACTTGAAAGGCACGCACATATTTCGACTGAAATCGCTAGGGGCCAAACCTTAGATATGACGTTTGAGGATTTACCTTATGAAAAGTTTAACTCAAAACTGTATTACTCTATGATTAGGCTAAAAACGGCCGTGTTATTTTCTCACGCTTGCTGGGTTGGGGCTTATCTTGCCGATGCTAGCTCCAGTTTGGCCAATAAAGCGGCAATATTTGGGCTTAACCTTGGAATGGCTTTCCAAATGGCTGACGATATACTAGGTCTCGTAGGCGACCCATCCATTACGGGTAAGCCAGTCGGCAGCGATGTTCGGAACGGCAAAAAGACTATGCCAATAATTATTGCTTTGAGCAAGCTAAGCGGGGAGAAAAGACTAAAAGTGCTTAATATGCTAAAAGAAGAAGATATTTCGGTCATTGATGATATAGTCGAAATAGGTGGAATTGATGATACTAAACTGCTGATGAATCAGTTTTACCAGAAAGCCGAATCAGTTTTATCTGCGTTTCCGAAGTCCACGCAAATTGAAGATTTAAGGGCTTTGCTTTCTTCTTCGGTGGTAAGAGAAAAATGAGTTTAAAAGACGAAATTCTCCTTTTAGCGGCAGAAAATGCCGTGCAGCATGGCAAGGCGATGCAAGGACCGGTTATGAACGCGGTCCTATCGGCACACCCTGAATTAAGGGATCAGGCTAAGGCGATTGCGATTAGTGTAGGGCAGGCAATTCAAGCAGTGAATTCTGCGAGTAAAGAAGAATTAGACGCGTTAATCGCCAAGTTAGCCCCGCTCAGAGTACCCCAAAAAGAAAAACCGAAAGAAAAAGAAGAGAGGGCTCTTCCGCCGCTCCCGGGTGCTCAACGCGGTGCAGTAGTCACTAGATTCGCCCCCAATCCAGACGCCCCCTTGCACTTAGGTAATGCCAGGGCCTTGGTTCTTTCAGCAGAATACGCGAGATTATATGAGGGTAAGTTTATATTAAGGTTTGAAGATACTGATCCGCATATAAAGCCACCCCTGCCAGAGGCTTATGAGTGGATAAGGCAAGACATAACTTGGCTAGGATATAAATGGGACGTGGAGTGGATACAATCACAGCATTTATCAAATTATTATGATACTGTAAGAGAACTCATAAGAAGAGGTTTAGCTTACGTGTGCACCTGTACGGCCGAGCACTTTCAAGAACTCAGAAGAAAAGGGGAAGCTTGTCCGCACAGGGGGCAACCAATTTCGGAAGCGTTATCATTATTTGAAAAAATGGTAAGCGGCGGTTTTGATGAGGGGCAAGCAGTAGTGAGAATGAGAACTGATATGAAACATCAAAATCCCGCTTTAAGGGATTTTCCGTTAATGCGGGTAGTTAATCCAGATTTGCACCCCCATCCTTCGTTGAAGGAAAAGACTTGGGCTTTTCCGCTATATAACCTTTCGGCGGCAGTAGACGACCATTTATTGGGTGTCACACACGTACTCAGGGGCAAAGAGCACATGACTAATGAGCAGGCTCAATCCTATATTTACAGTGGAATGGGTTGGAAGCAACCGATTTCAGTAGAACACGGTCGGTTGATGCTCGAGGGGATACCGCTTAGTAAAAGTCAGGTTAGAAAAGCCCTTGCTGGAGGCTTATATAATGGCTGGGATGATCCGCGTCTTGGGACGCTTATGGCGCTCAGGAGAAGAGGTTTTTCTCCAAGAGCTATAATTGATTTAATGATCGAGGTTGGACCGAAACCAAACGACGCGATGATTAGTTGGGATAACCTATTCGCTATCGACAGGAAATACCTAGAACCCGTTTCGCATCGCTATTTTGTAGTTAGAGATCCCATAAAATTGGCCGTAGAAGGATTGGGCAAAAAGACTGTGAGCATACCGCTTCACCCCGATCACGCGGAGATGGGCTCGCGTACCGTTTCCGTAGAAAACGGTGAGGTTTACGTGCAAAAAGAAGATATCGAAAAAGGAAAATTGGTTAGACTTATGGATTTGGTGACTGTACGCTATTTGGGAGACGGTAAAGCAAAAATAGAAGACATAGGACCTGAGCAATCGGTATCTGAAGGAATAAAACGCGTGCAGTGGGTTCCCAGCTTTGCGCTTGAGGTAAAGGTTGTCACTCCAGAAGGAATAATTCAATGTTTAGCTGAGCCGTCTTTAGCTAACGAGCCGAAGGACGCTACTGTGCAGATGGTTCGGTGGGGCTTTGCTAGAATCGACTCTTTAGATGAATACGGTAATCCAATACTATATTTTGCCCATCATTGACTAGATTTTTAAATGAGCTGGGATGTTTGCTTACGGCGATATGGGTTTGGGCTGACATTCCTTCTTCCCTAAGGCTTAGCGAAGCGTAGTACTTAGCCCTAAGCCCCAGAGAGCGATTCCACACGAACCTGCACGCGCCAAAGCCCCTCGGTGAGCACTAGCCGACCCCCTTTAGGCGCAGGCGCACAGGGGTCTTTATAGCGCCTATACAATTATCTCGTAAGAGGTTCGCAATTTATCTTCTATCTTTCCCCTCGGAGCTTTCTTGCTTTTCCCGTAAGTCGTTGGCCTGAGGCGATTACGAGCGAACCTAATAACGCTGGTCGTGCTCCAATTTGAGCGCGCCTAGATTTGTTACCCGCGTGATATACCTAAAAGTAGGTCAACCCATGAATTAAGAAGCTTAAGCTTTAGGTAGCCCAGCATCCAGGATGGCGCGCCCTAGTGGGTATTGTGTAGTGCGCCTAGCGGTCATTTTCCTGCTAGGGTTTAACTCTAACGGGGAAAGGGGCGGGAGTCCGCTTCCGCGAGGGCGGGGTAGTTCGCTCAAGTATCGCACTAGGAGCTGCGGGCTTGACGATCACAAATATCTTCGATACGGCTAGCAGCGTATCCTATGCCTCAAATAAACCGTCGACTGTCAATTAACTTTTTAAATACATCCTTTTTAGTGATAACTTGAGTGTAAACAGATACGAATTATCCTTTGATATAAACTGGGAAAAGCCCAGTTATAAATGCGAGGAAGAAGTATTTTTAAGTTCGCCAGGTGAGCTGACGCTTAATGCTGTAGACATGAAAATTAATTATGTTGAAATAGATGGGAGTCGGTCCGAATATCTTTATGATGGCCACGTGCTCAAGCTTAGCTTTGTAAAAAATAACGTAAAGATAAGTTTCGAAAAAGATATACCCGATGCTTTAATGGGATTTTATAGGGCACCTTACGGTGGGGGATACGTGCTCACCACGCATTTTGAGCCAGACGGAGCCCGTCTGATGTTTCCATGCCAGGATGAGCCATCTAAAAAAGCCGTTTTTAGGGTCAAGGTAAAGGTGGATTCGGGTCTGAACGCGATATCAAATATGCCTTATGAAAGAGTAGAAAATGATGGAGATAAGAAGTTGATAGAGTTTCAGGAGACTCCTATGATGTCTACATATTTGCTTTATTTAGGAATAGGTAAATTTGACCAACTTGAGGACTCTTTGGGTAGCACTAAAATTTACGTGACGGCTTACAATGGTAAATCCGTTAAAGGGCGCTTTGCCCTTGATGTCGCAAAGAAAGCGTTACAAGTCTATTCAGAATATTTGGGCATGCCATATCAATTACCGAAGCTTCATTTAATAGCTGTACCAGAATTTGCGATGGGAGCGATGGAAAACTGGGGCGCTATAACTTTTAGGGAAACTGCTTTGTTAGTAGACGAAAAAAGCGGCGAAACCGCCCTTAGGGGGGTGGCTACCACGATCGTCCACGAATTGGCGCACCAGTGGTTCGGAGATTTAGTTACCATGAAGTGGTGGGATGATTTGTGGCTTAACGAAAGTTTCGCAACGCTCCTTAGCTTTAAAGTGGTAGACAAAATATTTCCTGAGTGGGAAATATGGAATAACTTTTTAATATCTGAGACATCCGGGTCTTTGCTAATGGATTCCCTAAGCTCTACTCATCCGGTACACGTAGATGTACGTACCGAAAATGAAATCGAGCAGCTTTTTGACGCGATTAGTTACGGTAAAGGGGCAAGCGTCCTTCGTATGATAGAGCGTTATTTGGGGGAAGAAACTTTTAGAACCGGCCTAACCCATTATCTTAAGAAGTTTGCTTATTCGAATGCCAACGCTAATGATTTCTGGAATTCGCTTGAAGAAGTGTCAGGAAAGCCAGTATCAAAGATTATGAGCGCTTGGATAAATAAGGCCGGCCATCCAGTGATAAACGTTAAAAGGGCGGATGGTTCGGCAACACTTAGCCAAAGCGGCTTTCGTTTCCTAGGAAACTGGGATGATTCATGGCCCATACCACTGGTATACGTTAGCGGTCGTATCCAAATAAGCCAGCTTATAGATAAGCAGGCAGTAGTACCAATCGGAAAATCGTTTAAGTTAAACGCGGACGGGACGGGGTATTATCGGGTATTTTATGAAGATTGGCTGGGTGCGCTTGAAGCCTGTAAAAGTAGTTACGATACTTGGAATGTTATGTCAGATATTTACGCGCACGTATTGCAGGGTAAAGTCGACCTCCCATATTATTTAGATCTGGTTAAAAAGTTTGAGCGTTATCAAGATTATTTGCTGGCCTGGGAGATATCTTCCCAGTTAGCTAATTTATTCTCTATTTTACCTCAGGTAATAAGGCCGATCAGTTCTGAGTATCACTCGAATCAAGTTGATGTTTGGAGCGGAAAAGGGGGCAACGCTAATTATTTGTTAGGTGTGTTATCTCGTAGGCTTTCGCTCGTAAGCGAAGAATACGGTAAGAAGCTTTTGCTTCAAGGGTACTTCCGGGCAGACGCCGACATAAAAACTGCTGTAGCGATCGCCCACGGGTTGTACTCACATGAACCCTTTAACGAGTTAATGGCGCTATACTCAAATGCCCAAGACGAGGATCGCCCAAAGATTTTAACGGGGATGATGGCCATAAAAGATCCCATAGACTTCCGTCGCGCCCTAGAGTTTCTTGCGTCTCCCAATGTAAGAAAACAAGACGTAAGGTATTTAATTGCCGCGTCAAATAATGTTTATAATAGAGGGATTACATGGGAATGGTTTAAGCAGAACTTGCCCGCCATTAGGAAAATATACTCATCGAGCGGTATACTACCCGGGGTGATTTCTTCACTGATTCCTTACATAGGCATAGGTAGAGAGGAGGACGTGCGTACTTTCTTCAAAGAAAAAGATATTCCAGAGGCAAGCATGGGCATCAAGTCGGGTCTAGAATTGTTGGCCGTATACTCTAGGCTAAGCGCTTCATTTTCAAAGGATTAGTGAGGAACGCTTTGAAGTAACCATAATGTTTTTGACGTTTGGGCCGAATGTCATGCTTATAAGCTTCAATCGAATTGAAATGGGTGGATGATCGTGAGTAAACCCATGTATGTAAAGTTCGAGACACCAGCTGAACTTTCAGATCGTGCTCTTGAAGCTTTAAGAAAAGCCAGAGATAAAGGTAAAATAAAAAAAGGGACAAACGAAGTTACAAAAGTCGTCGAAAGAGGAAAGGCATTATTGGTTGTTATCGCGGAAGACGTGCAACCGCCTGAGGTAGTAGCCCATCTTCCGCTACTTTGCGACGAAAAGAAAGTGCCTTATGTTTACGTCGGTTCTAAAAAATCTTTAGGAGAAGCTGTAGGTCTTGAGGTAGCTACCGCAGCCGCGGCAATTGTTGACGCGGGAGAGGCAGCGTCTATTATACAGGAGGTAGCAGAGAAAGCTGCCTCCCTTAAGGGGCAAAAGTAATCGGGTGTGAGGTTTGAGCGAGGAAGCGCCGACACCGGCGGTGGTTGTTCAAATAATGGGCAGAACGGGATTTACCGGAGAAGTAACGCAGGTAAGGATGAGGATACTCGAAGGCAGGGATAAGGGAAGGGTATTGACAAGAAACATATTAGGCCCCGTGAGGTTAGGCGATATACTCCTCCTCAAAGACACCGAGAAGGAGGCAAGGAAGTTAACAGCAAAGAAGTGATTTTTTTTGAGAACTTATAATTGTTCTTTTTGCGGGAAGGCGATAACTCCTGGGACAGGCATAACCTATGTCAGAAACGATGGCGTTGTACTTCATTTCTGCTCTTCTAAGTGCAAGAGGAATATGCTGGAGCTTCATAGAAGCCCAAAAAAAGTAAAGTGGATAATTAAGAGGCAGGCAACTGAAAAAAAGACGGCCTGATCGAGTGAAGGTGATCTTTTTGAGTACGCCAAACAATCTTGAGGAAGTAACTTTTGTAATGGTGAAGCCAGATGGAGTATCCAGGGGGCTTACGGGAGAAGTAATACTCAGGATAGAGAGGAAGGGATTAAAGATCCTCGCGCTTAATAAAATAAATATGGCAAGGGGCCAGGCGGAACTCCTTTATTTGCCTCATAAGGGCAAATCTTTTTATGAGGGGCTAATAAGTTTCATAACGTCTGGACCAGTTGTGATAATGGCCGTTAAGGGCAGAAACGCCATATCCGCGGTAAGAAATTTAATAGGTAGTACTGATCCTGTGATCGCTAGTCCGGGTAGCATCAGAGGAGATTTCGGGCTTCAAGTTCAGGAAAATGTTGTTCATGCATCATCGAGTCCCGAAGATGCGAAGAGAGAGCTAGGAATTTTCTTTAAAGGTTTAATTAATGAAGGAGGAGGTGATAGTTGAGACAGCCCATAGTTGTAGTGTTGGGTCACGTAGACTCAGGGAAAACCACTCTTCTCGATAAAATAAGGGGAACCGCGCTGCAACTCCGTGAAGCTGGGGGCATGTTCCGCGCGCCTTTTGCGGATGCCAAACCCAGCACATAGGTGCCAGCTTTATACCTAGCAGCGTCGTCATCGCTATCGCAGGGGATTTGATGAAGCAATATAAGTTTACTCTGGAATTCCCAGGTCTACTGTTTATTGATACTCCTGGTCACGAGGTATTCATGAACCTAAGGAAGAGGGGAGGGTCTATAGCTGACTTCGCAATATTGGTCGTCGACGCGATTAAGGGATTTGAACCGCAGACTGATGAAGCAGCAGATATACTAATTGAAAGGCGTACCCCTTTTTTAATTGCGTTAAATAAGATAGATAGAATACCAGGTTGGGTCACCCCATCTACCGCGTCAGTACCAATCGCATTTTCCGCCTCCCTAAAATTACAAAGCGAATCCGTAAAGAGGAGATTAGAAAGTATTATCTACTCAACGTCCGGATCTTTGGCCCGCCACGGGTTATCGGCGGATCTTTTTTCCAGGGTAAGCGATTTCTCCAGGGTAGTGTCAATTATTCCCGTGAGCGCGGTAACGGGAGAAGGGCTACCCGAGTTACTTGTTTTGACCGCAGGGCTTACTCAGAGGTATATGGGTAAGAAGCTGAGCGCAAGCTCGGCAGGAAACCAAAAGGGCAGGGGAGCTGTGCTCGAAGTAAAGGAAGAGAAGGGTTTAGGAACTGTTTTGGATGTTTTGTTATATGAGGGCAAAATGGAAAAAGGCGACGTGGCGGTGGCTGAAGGAATTGAAGGGCCGCTCATAGGAAAGGTCAGGGGGATATTTCTACCTGCCGCTCTTTCAGATACTCGCTTTCAAGTTAGCTTGATCGAAAAAAGCTCGGTTGAGGCCGCCGTTGGAGTTAGAGTTGTTCCCGATGAAGTTTTGAAAGAATCCCTTCCTGGCTCTCCAATTATATTGGTGAAAGAAGGAATTGGACAAAAAGAATTAGATGCTATACGCTCTGAGATAAAGGAGGAAACGAATGTTACAGTTTCTTCTGACGTGAATGGGGTTGTCGTGAAGGCAGACACTTTTGGCTCGCTGGAAGCCGTAGTGGCCGCTATGAGGAAGAGCTCGATCCCAGTTAGGCTTGCAACCTTGGGTGCGGTTTCTAAAAAAGACGTGGTCGAGGCCTCGATAGTTAAGGAGAAAGATTTCGTTCACGGTTTCATATCGGCCTTCAACGTTAAGGTAAATCCTGATGCGCAGGTGGAGGCCGAAAATAGGGGCATAACTATAATTTCCGCTAATTTGATTTATCAATTACTGGACTCGGTCGAAAACGAGGTAAGAAAAAGGTCTGATGAGCTTAAAAATCTGGAATTAGCTAAGCTTAATCATCCTGTTGAGGTCCAGCTCTTACCTCAATATGTTTTTAGACGGGCCTCGCCGATAATAATCGGCGTGAAGGTAATAGGCGGTACGCTTAAGCCACAGAGGGCTTTAATAGATGAGAACGGTGAAAAAGTGGGGGAGGTGCTTCAATTACAAGATAGAGGGAAAGTTTTAGAAGCGGCCATAGAGGGATCTGAGGTAGCTATGTCAATTAAAACGTCATATACTCTTGGTAGGCAGATTAAGGAAGACGCTAAATTGTATGGCGACCTTACCGAAGAAGAAGCAGTAACTCTTTTTACAAAATACAGGTCGGAGCTTAGCGAAGGTGAGGTTAGAGCTTTACTCGACCTGGTTAAAATTAAAAGGAAAAAAGATGGTAGTTGGGGGATGCTAATTGCCTGAATTTAAGGTAAATATATCCGACGAAAAGGGAAAAACTACCAGCGTAGAAGCCAAAGGACCTGCCGCGAATACCCTCATAGGTATGAGGATAGGCGAGGAGCTTGCGGGCGATCTTTTCGGTTTGCCAAAGCGGGTGCTAAAAATTACTGGCGGTAGCGACAAGAGCGGATTTCCGATGATACCCTGGCTTCAAGGAGGGGCAAAGAAGCAAATTTATATCCATAAAAAGAGTACTAGAGAAAAGAAGTGGGTGCGCGGCAATACCATAACTGAGGATGTAGTTCAAGTTAATATGGCTTTAATTCAGGAGCAAACCAGTGAAAAAAAGGAATAAGAGGTAGTAAGCAGTGAGTAAGGCGTTGGTGGAGGCACCCGTAATAAATGTGGGTGTAGTAGGTCACGTTGACCACGGAAAGACTACTTTAGTTCGCGCTTTAACCGGCGTATGGACTGGAAAGCACAGCGAGGAGATGAAGCGTGGGATGACAATAAAATTAGGTTACGCGAGTATGCAAATCATGAGATGCCCTCGTTGTCCTGCTCCGCTATCGTTTTCCACCAGCGACGTTTGCCCTCACTGCGGCTCGAAGACCGAGTTAGTTAGAAAAATTTCTATAATTGACGCTCCAGGGCACGAAGTTTTAATGGCTACTATGTTAAGCGGAGCGGCGGTTATGAATGCGGCTTTATTGATCATTGCGGCCAATGAAGAATGTCCTCAGCCGCAAACCGTTGAGCATTTTACGGCTTTAACTATTATGGGCATCAGGCAGTTGATTGTTGTTCAAACTAAGGTTGACGTAGTAAGCGAGGAACAAGCGCTCAATAATTATAACCAAATAAAGGCTTTCCTGAAGGGGACTTGGGCGGAAAATGCCCCGATAATCCCAGTTTCTGCGGTGGATAATCTAAATATTGATGTGCTGCTAGAAGCCATGTATGAGCATTTCAAGCCCCCTCTAATTGATATTAACGCCCCTCCGAAATTTTACGTTACTAGATCTTTTGATATAAATAAGCCAGGTTCACCCGTAGAGCTTTTAAAAGGAGCGGCCGTAGGCGGGTCATTGATACGCGGCAAGATAGTAGTCGGTGATAATCTAGTAATATCGCCTGGTGTAAAAGACAATAAGGGTAATTATAGGCCGCTAGAAACTTTAGCGATATCCATGGAAATGGATACTGAAGTCAAGGAGGCAGTACCGGGCGGTTTGCTCGCAATTTCAACTGATTTAGATCCATCGTATTCTAAAGCTGATAAGCTGGTTGGACAGGTTGTATTCAAAAAGGGGGCGGAAGAAAAACCAGTGAGCAGGGCCGTAGTATCCATTAAGTTGTTTGAAACAGTGGTCGGTACTAAGGAACAACTAAAACTTACGCCAATAACCCCTACCGAAGAAATACTATTAGAGGCGGGACCGGCCCTAGTTTTAACTACATTTAGGGCCAGCACTAAGGGCAATTACGAGGCGAGCTTTAAGCGGCCAGTTATACTAGAAAAAGGGGAAACTGTAGCTATCAGCCGTAGAGTGAAGAACAGGTGGAGGCTTTCTGGCTACGGGACTGTTGAAAGGCTATTGGGTTGAAAAAGATAGTCATATTTGATACTAGTTTTCTTATAAATTCTTTGAGGTCGCGTCGTGACCTGATTGCGTCGATAGAGGAGTGCGTGGGGCCGTTTCTAGGCGTTGTGCCATCAGCTGTTGTGGAGGAGCTCAAGAAAATGCCTAAGGAGGTGGGCGGCCCTGCGCTGATCACAGCGTCGAATTTTTCTATTTATCCATGCGCTGGAAACTATGCGGATGGATGTATTTTACACCTAACCGACAAGAAGGGCTGGGTTTTAGCTACAGACGATTTGCCTTTATCTCGTCAAGCTCGGATATGGGGAATTCCCGTTATATCGCATAGCGGTAGGAAGCTGAGATTTTCTCCCGTCGATAGATGATTAATCTCTTTCAGAGTCCAGTAAGTAACATCGCGTTTAGGGAGAAAGTATGCGTTATAAAGAAAAGTTAATCGCTAAAACAATTTCGGTATTAAGATTAATCGGACAGTAGCTCACTTACTGCTTAACCTTTAAGGCGTACATGCCAGGTTTCTTAATCCCTAAGAGCGAAGCAACCTTAGAATCCGTGGCGTCTAGTATAACGACCATCCCATCCCATCTATCGCTGAATTCTCTGCTTCCGCAATTCGGGCATACGCTTGTATCATCTGGTACTAATAATTTGCAGCGCACACATGCTTTCAGTGCTGCTCACCCTTCGCTTTTGCGGCTTCTCTTTCTGTATCGAGCCATTGAAGACTGCCAAGTCCTGGCTGCCTAAGCGTCAGATTAACCTTTACGTCGCTTGCATCCCCCTCGTGCATACTAATGGTTATAATCCTAGCGCGGACTAGGTCGCCCCTTTCGATGGTTTTTTTTGTATTCCTCCCGACATATCTTCCCGCTCTAGCATCGTAATCTACGTAGTCATCCATTAGTTGAGACTGATGTGCAACACCTTCGATAGGTCCGATTCTAACGTGAATACCGTATTCTTCAACGGCTACTACTTCCCCCTCTATAATCTCTCTCTCGAGCGGCCGATAAGTGAGTAAAGTAAAGGTTGCTTCATGATAGGTGGCGCCTTGACCTATGGGGACCTTACCTTCTTCGGAAGCTTGTACGTCGAGTACTTGCAGTACGATACCGACTTCTTCGCTAATTACTTTTCCGACGTATTTTTCTTTTATCGCGAGAGCAACAGCGTCTTCGAGAGGATTACCGAAGAACGTTGCAGGTACTCTCACAAGGTCGTTGACTTTGTATAGGTAAAACATAAGGTCATTTATACAGACCTTTTTATTTCTATTGGCTTAGATAAATATATTACGAGAATAACTCAGCTGATTTCGGTATTATTTTTGCTACGCTTTGCGACGGTCTTGGGCTATTTATTTATTAGCTAAAAATTTTGCCGATTAGCTAAGCAATGGCTCTTAAACTTTTTGAAGCAACTGTACTAGGCCGTGAAGGGCTTCTTTTCGGCGGCCAAAAAAGTTCGGTGAGGACGCGAGGGCCAAGAGCCCCTCATCGCGGAGGCGGTTAAAATGGCACAGGCTTACGGTTTCTTGGCTTGTTAGGTAAAGGCGCGAAAGGGAGAGGACAAAAAGCGGGATGGCTTAACCCCTAGGATTTATTCAACGAAGCAGAAGTAACTGTAGTTTTTGTTAGATTTAACCCTAACGGGGAAAGGGGCGGGAGTCCGCTTCCGCGAGGGCGGGGTAGTCCACTTGAATGTGATGACGCTGGACAGCTTCATGCCATAAAGTTATAGACGCTAAGCACTATATGATTATGGGATCTAGGTGGATACCGAATCCGCTTGACGTGGAAAGAATGCGGCACCCATTCGGACAGTTATATCCCGTTGAAAACCTCTATGAGCTTAAACAAAAGTTGGTTGCGGTAACCGGAAAAACAGTAATAGCATCAGTTGGCGATGTAGTGAGTTCGTTTCTGCTGGGCAACGGAATTAACCCTGAGATAATTGTTTTCGACGGAAAGACATTAAGAGGACCTACTGATACGCCACTTATTTCCAAGGATTACGCTAGGTATACTGTTAGAAATGAGGCTGGCTCTATAAGCCAAGAAGCTATGCTGGTCATACGGCGTTTGGCTGCCTCTATAAAGCCAGGTCAAAGGGTGTGCGTTCAAGTAGATGGTGAAGAGGATCTTTTAGCACTTCCTTTAATAGCGTATCTTGATGCCTCTTCTATTGTAATTTACGGACAACCTAGGGAGGGCGTTGTTATGGTTACAGGTAATGCTAAAAAGCAAGAGGCATTAATCATATTGGAGAGGATGCAGGTCGTCTGAAGAAGTAAAAAAAGTAAGTGAACTTAGGAACCCCCTATTAAAGAGGGTTGAATTGGCGTTACAAATACCTATAGAAGGGGCCACTCCTACTAGAAAGCAGATTAGGTCAAAAGTGGCTTCGGCTTTAAGAGCAGAAGAAAATAGGGTTGCAATTAAGAAAATAAAACAAGAATACGGTGAAAAAATAATAACCGTTTTCGCAAACGTTTATGATGATGAAAAAGCTCTGGCCGCTTTTGAGCACGCGCACTACGCCAAAAGGCTTGAGGGAAAAAAGGCGGCTCAGCCGGCGGCTTGATAGAGGTAAAGCGAAATGTCAGAAGTGCATAAAATTTATGAATATTCCTATGAGACGGGGTCTATATCATTAAAAAATAGAAAATGCCCTCGCTGCGGTTCTGTAATGGCTAAGCACACGGTTGGAGGAGCTAGGTGGAGTTGTGGTAAGTGTGGTTACACCGAATATATAAAGGGATCTTAATTTTGAGGTACTGGCTTGGCATTGAAAGTACTGCCCATACCTTTGGGGCCTCTATTATATCTGAAGATGGTTCAATAATATCGGATGAACGCGATATTTATGTGCCTCCGGAGGGTGGCTTACAACCGAGAGAGGTGGCTAGGCATCATACAGATGTGGCGCCCTCAGTTATCGGCAAGGCCTTTTCAAAGGCTGGGATAAAGTCAAAAGATGTAGTTGCCTTGGGGGTGTCTTATGGACCAGGATTGGGACCATGCCTCAGGGTCGGGGTGGCAGTAGCTAGGGCCCTTTCGTCCTACTATGGTTGGAGGCTCTACCCCGTGAATCACACGGTCGGCCACGTAGAAATTTCTAGGCTCCTCAGCGGCTTTGTTGACCCTTTAGCAGTTTACGTATCCGGAGGTAATACAAATATCGTTGCTTGGAAGGACGGCCGGTATAGAATCTTCGGCGAAACCCTTGATATCGCCGTAGGCAATTTGCTGGATTCGTTCGCCAGAGAAGTCGGACTAAAGCACCCAGGAGGCCCAAAGATAGAGAAGCTTGCTAGGGAAGGCGCAAAAATGGGGCTAATTGATTTACCGTATTCCGTTAAGGGACAAGATGTTTCATTTTCTGGCCTTCTAACTGCCGCAATAAAAACGCACAGGTCTGGTGAAAAGCTAGAAAGAGTGGCATATTCTCTTCAAGAAACTGCGTTCGCCATGATAGCGGAGGCCGCAGAGCGGGCATTGGTGCACACGAGGAAAAGTTCGATAATTTCGGCTGGCGGCGTGGCCGCTAACTCTAGGTTGAATGAAATGCTAAAGTATGTGGCGGAAGATCACGGGATACCATTCTTTGCTACGCCCATAAGGATGGCGGGCGATAACGGCGCTATGATAGCTGCCGTGGCCATGGAAATGGACCTTGGAGGAATAAGGTCCGAAGATCCGCAATCGTTAATGCCGACGCCAAAATTAAGAATCAATGATACTGAGGTTAATTGGAGGATAAATAATTTTCGCGTTATTATGGGCGATTATAAATGAGTTCGATTGAGTTCTTAAAAGAGCTAAAATTGGTTGCTAAGGGTGCCGAGGCAGAGCTTTGGTTGGGCGAATTTTTAGGCCAGCAAGTAGTTATAAAGAAGAGAATAAGAAAATTATATAGGGATCCTTTATTAGACGCTAAATTGCGTTTAGTTCGTACGATGGAAGAAGGAAGGCTTTTGGCGAGATCCAGCTCAGCAGGGGTCAATGTCCCATTTCCTTTCTTCATAGATCCCCTTTCTTATACTTTAATCGAACAAGTATTAAACGGGCCCTTGCTTAGAGACATCGATCCGATAGACGTTGGCTTGATGAAAAAAGTGGGGTTTGAGGTAGCAAAACTTCACCTTAGTGGCGTAGTGCACGGAGACTTAACTACTTCTAACGTAATTGTTTTGTCTGGAACTGATCCCTTCATCATAGATTTTGGGTTAGGAGCTTTTAGCGCGGATTTAGAAGACAGGGGTGTGGACTTACTTTTGCTTAAGAAGTCGCTCGAGGCTAATTTACCAAATCAATCTTACGATTTATTTTCGAGTTTTTATGAAGGTTATAAAGAGATCTTAGGCGCGGATGCCGCGCAAATCCTTGCAAGATCTCAAGAGATTGAAAGGCGGGGAAGATATTTTGCAGAAAGGAGTTTTGATTGATTTCAATAACGCTTGTTACTGGTAATAAAAGGAAGCTCGCGGAAGTAGCAGCCATAATGGAGCCCTACGGTATAAAAGTAACTATGGCTAAGGCCGTTAAATTTGAAGCACAAGGCGAGATAGATTTTGTGTCCAGTCTAGCAGCTCAGCTGGCTTCTATGGAATTGTTAGCCCCTGTTGTAGTCGATGATTCTGGATTATACGTAGATTCTCTGAACGGTTTTCCGGGTCCATATTCATCTTACGCGTTTGACAAATTAGGGAATAAAGGGTTGCTTAAGCTGATGGATGGGGTACCTGACAGAAAAGCTGTATTCCGTTGCGTAGTTACTTACGCTGATGTTATAACTGATGAGATAAAAAGTTTTGAAGGACAAATTACGGGCTATATTCGGTCGGATATTGGTAAAGAAGACGGTTTTGGGTTTGACCCCATATTTTCGCCTTTCGGTCCAGGCGGAAAAGCGTTTTCTGAAATGGATGTAGCCCAGAAAAACGAAATTTCACATCGCGGCATCGCCTTTAGGAAGTTAGCGGTCTTCCTGTTAAATAAAATAGCGCAGGGCTAAATCGGATCGCATTAAATATTATTTTAAGCGAAGTAACTCTTATATTATGATTGAAATTGATGGGAGTTTCGGTGAAGGAGGAGGCCAAATGCTTAGGACCGCCCTGGGGCTTTCTGCAGCCCTTCAGCAACCCTTCATCATAAAAAATATAAGGAGTAAAAGAAGGAAGCCTGGACTACAGACTCAGCACCTTAACGTACTCGATATGATGGAAAAATTAACCAACGCGGAAGTAAGCGGTAAGAGCTTGGGGTCGACTGAGGTTTTCTTTTTTCCGCGCGAAAAACCCAATGGGGACTTGAAGGTTAATCCGGGTACAGCGGCAAGTATTTCATTAATGATCCAGCCGCTTCTTATTGCAAGCATAGGCTCTAATTCAATTCGTCTGCTTTTGAGTGGAGGAACGGATGTCCCCCTTTCGCCCCGTATCGACTACGTAACTCTCGTAGAAATTCCTATTCTGAGGCAGTTTGGGGTTCGTTGTGAGCTAAATGTTATGAAAAGGGGATATTATCCTTTGGGAGGAGGAATTGTCGATTTTCGGCTTAATGCTTGGGTAAAGCCCGATTTTATGGATATAGTAAGGGGAGAATTAACTGATATATACGGAGTTTCCTCGTGTTCATCCTTGCCAGAAGGAATCGCGGTGAGGCAGGCCAATTCTGCCGCCGATTTAATTAAGCGTAAAATAGGTCTGGTTCCAAGGATAAGCATCGAGCATTACAGTTTTAGTGCTGGCAGTTCTATAACTTTAGTTGCCCGTTTGGGCAAGGCTTTAATCGGCTCCGATGCGCTCGGTTTGAAGGGGAAACCGGCCGAGATCGTAGGCGAGCAAGCCGCTCAAGGCCTTATAGATGATCTATTGATCGGCTCTTCCGTTGATAGATATATGGCGGACGCCCTAGTCCCTTTTATAGCGCTAGTTGGGGGCTCCTATACGATTCCCGAGTTCACCGAGCACGTGAAGAGCAATTTATATGTAGTAGAAAAGTTCTTAGGAAAAAGGATAAATGTTACAGAAGAGGTTTCAGCCTCCAAAAAAATTTGGAGGCTATACGCCAACAAGGTTATTTAAACGTCCTCCGAGTAAATCCCGTAACGCGTATAACTATCTGTATAAATTCGTCGTGAAGAACGCAGTAGTTATAGGATTGCAGTGGGGAGATGAAGGTAAGGGGAAGATTATCGATTATCTTGCGGCGGACTTTAACGCAATAGTAAGGTTCAACGGCGGAAGTAACGCGGGTCACACCGTAAAAGCCGGCCGTGAAAAACACATATTTCATATACTACCTTCCGGTGCGCTGAGGGGAAAGCAACTTTACCTTGGCAGCGGGGTAGTCCTGGACCCTGACTCTTTAAGAAAAGAGCTTGAAGCGGAAAACGCAAGGGTTAAGGTAGATTATAGGTGCTCGCTGGTGACACCTTTTGAGAAGTGGCTTGATAGGCGTCTTGAGGAATCAAGAGGCGGATCTGCGATCGGTACTACTGGCAGAGGGATCGGCCCAGCTTACGCCACGAGGATGCTTAGGGTCGCGCCGAGGGTTGCAGACCTAATTCAAGGTAAACAACCGGATTACACTTCATTGACTTCCATTATTGCCGGCGCTGAGATTCCAACTCCTGAGTGGGCGAAAAGCGCTAGAGATATATTGGAGCCAATAGCCGCTGACGTCCCAGCCGAGTTAATGGAAATTGATACTAAAGGGGACGGAATACTCTTTGAAGGGGCGCAAGGAGCCCTATTAGATTTAGACTACGGGACCTATCCTTTTGTCACTTCATCCCATACTATTGCGTCATACGTTGGTGTAGGTGCCGGTTTTTCCGTTAATATGGTCGATAGTGTAATTGGTGTTGCTAAGGCTTATCAAACGCGCGTCGGTGCAGGGCCGTTTCCTACTGAACTAGGCGGAGCGTTTGCTGAGGACCTGAGGACCAGGGGTGATGAGTTTGGTTCTACTACTGGTAGACCGAGGAGAGTTGGGTGGCTTGATCTAGTATCGTTAAAATATTCAGTATCATTAAACGAACCAAAAAAGCTAAGCCTTATAATAACTAAGGCCGATGTCCTATCCGGTATGAAAGAGCTTAAAGTGGCTGTTGCTTACTCGTTTGAGGGTAGCGAGACTACGGACTTTACTCGGCTTATTAGTTGCGGTAACGCGCAACCAGTTTATGAAGACTTAGAACCACTACCGGCTGCCGATTGGGGAATGATTGCCAAGCAAGGATGGGATGCCATGCCAATTGAACTCAAGAAATTTGTAGATTTTGTAGAAAACTACCTTAGGGTTGAAGTAAGCGCAGTTTCGGTCGGGCCTGAGAGGGAGATGATAATTGAGCGCAGGCGACGAGTTATCTCCTATTGACGGTAGGTACAGAGATGAGGTTGCATCGATAAGAGATTTATTATCTGAGAAAGGTCTCTTTTATGAAAGGGCGAGAGTTGAACTTCTTTACTTAAAGGCGCTTGAGAGCGCGCGTGTTTTTCCTATAGACGCCCCGAATTTTGATCCGGAAACAGTTCTGAAGAGCCTACCCTCCAATTGGTACGAAGAAGTGAAGGGCGCAGAGAAAAATGTGGGCCATGACGTAAAGGCTCTAGAACTAGTACTTCGCAAGAAGCTTGACGAGCTTGGTTATACAAAGCTATCGCCAATAGTACACCTGGGTCTTACTAGCGATGACGTGAATAACTTAGCTTACGCGAGGCTTTTGCTTAAATCTATGCGCGAGGTCGTCAAGCATTACTCTATTCTTGTAGGGCTGCTCTCAGAGTTGGCGGTGAAGTATGAAAAGAATCCTATGTTAGCTAGGACCCACGGGATGCCTGCAGAACCAACCACGTTCGGAAAGGAAATGGCTTTTTTTTCTTGGCGGATTTCCATGCGCGTGCGCGCCGCCTCGAAAATAAAACCGTATGGCAAACTGGGAGGTGCCGTAGGAAATCACAACGCATTAGTATTTCTTAGGCCTGATTTTGACTGGATTTTATTCTCACAATCTTTCGTGCGTTCGCTGGGATTGGATTACGCTCCGCTCACTAAACAAACGGTACCATATGAGGGGTCTTCTGATATGTTGCATCAGTTAATGTTGCTTAATTACATAACTCAGGAATTAGCTAGGGATCTTTGGACTTATAATATGTTGGGTTTGGTTAGTTTCGAGAGGAAAGGCGTGAGTAGTTCTACGATGCCGCACAAAGTTAACCCAGTAGATCTCGAGGATGCGGAAGGACAAGTAGACGCCTCAAACTCGTTACTTTCTACTATAACTTACAAGTTGGTGCAAACCAGGTTGCAGAGAGACCTTTCAGACTCTCCGGTTAGAAGGTTGCTGGGGCAGGCGATCGCTCATTCTTTAATAGCATGCGATAGAGTGATTAAAAGCTTACAATATATGAGGGTAAATACCGAGAAAATGGCAGATGAATTGATGTGTCATCCTGAAATACTCTCTGAGGCGGTTCAAGTCTCTCTGAGACTTCAAGGGGACGAGAAAGGTTACGAAAAAGTGCAGCAAGGAATTGGAGAGCTAGAGTTAATTCGTAAACTGGTTAAGGGTGAGCTCGGTGAAAGGCTTTCCGACTTAAAGCCTACAAACTATTTGGGTATTGCGCCAAGGCTAGCTAGATTGGCGGTCGAAGAGAGCCAGATAGCATTAAAAGAAGCGCAGGCCTCTATTGCCAGCTGGCCCCAGTAACCCTTAAGGGCAATGCCT
Source organism: Thermoproteati archaeon (assembly GCA_023256375.1). Taxonomy (GTDB): domain Archaea; phylum Thermoproteota; class Thermoprotei_A; order Marsarchaeales; family UBA168; genus UBA168. The sequence goes on from JAGDXE010000021.1 coordinate 27,505, forward strand.
TGCACGATTTATGGACGTCGAGATAAAATTTGACTACGACAGCGAAGACCTTGCAAAGGCAATTCTTAATGGGACTGCCCCCGACAACAGTCTTGCCCCAGAAGGTCAGTCGATTAGCGAAAAACAAATATTAAGTAGCCTTTACGTCAGTTTTTCCGGCGAGATCACGGAATCATTTCTTTATAGCATTGAAGATTTTTTTGACAAAGAAGAACTTTGCCTTGCGGTTATCAGAGCAGTGCCTTGATTGAAGCGCATTGCTTATTAAGGAAGGTCTTATTTTTACGGAAGTTGTCTCAAGTACGTGTTAAAGAAAAGCACTGGTACAGTATATATGCCCCATCGGCCTTAGGTAATAAGGAAATTGGAAAGGCTTTGGCTGTTTCTCCTGAGGATTTAATGAATAGGACTGTTGAAGTGACGCTCTATGAATTAACTGGCGATATTGAGCAAGCCCATGTCCATCTGACTCTTCAGGTAAAGCGGGTAGAAGGCGGTATAGGCTACACTCAGTTTAAGGGCCATCATTTCTCTAGAGACTATTTGGGCGGAAGAATAAGGCGCAGGTACAGTAAGGTAGGCGCAATATTTGACGTGAAAACTAAAGACGGTTCTTTATTGCAACTTCAAGCGGTTGCAATAACGGCTACGCCAGCTTCCAGGTCCCAAAGACATGACATAAGGGCAAGCTTGATAAAGACAGCACAAGAGCAGGCCTCGGGTACTATTTTCTATGATTTTATTCAGGAAATGGTTATGGGTAAGTTGGCGCAGGTAATGCAAAAAGATGCGAAGAGAATTTTTCCCATAGCCTTTTTAGACGTAGCTAAGTCCAAGGTAAAATCTATCGGTGAGCAAACTGTCAGCCCGGCGCCAGCCGTCCAGCAAACCGCTACTGCTGAATGACGTTTTGGTGAACTGGGACCCAGTTGGGGGCCCGCTGTCCGTAGGAGCGGCTTTAGGCGGCCAGAAAAAGAAAGTATTGGTTTCTGGGAATAGTCAAATCGCTAGTACGATTTTAAGTGGTATATCCTTATCAGGCGGTTACGCTTTTCAATGGCCCGCCGATTTACCTAGTTCGTTAGCTTCTTTTGCGTGCAATTATTTTAAGTTTGATGCTTGTGCAATTTGCAGAGGGGATTCTGTAGAGATCCTGGTCAATGGAAGGGCACCGGCTCCGACTTTTATGAATGCGTTGGGTTCTGTCGACCTTTCGTCATTTTCATGGGATAATAGTTCGGAGCGCGGATGGTTTAGTATGTCGTCGAAACCATACTTGGACGCGTTGACTGACTTTTTTTCTTGGGCGCCTTTGCACGGCCGCTCCATATCGCTATTAGATGAAGGTAATTCTTTAGAGTCTCAGCTAACTATAGAGTTCCTTAAGAGGCTAGGGGCTGACGCAGTATCGGCTAGTTTTGCGACAAGCGATTTTTTAGGTTTCGAGGGAGGCCGTCCCTTTCGCATGAAGGATAGCCAAAAAATTAATCCTTGGTCAGCAGTTCTTGGGTATTTTGGAATGATAAAGAACGGCGTCGTCGCTATAAGTATGGATGCTCCTGCGAATTTTGAAGAGGAGATCGAAGAAGAGGGCGGGAGGGCTATAAGGCTAGGCTTGGAGCTGAACGATATGTCGGCTGGCAATGAAGCGTTCGAGGCTGGCGTAACTTCCAAAGGTGATTGGATTTTTCCGTTGATTCACCGCTGGAAAGAGAACGTTGGCGCAATGGTGGCGTTTGCGTTTGCACATAACCACGAGTTCAAACCTTTACCCTCTTTTTCTAAAGAGATTAACGCATCTAAAGTAGACGTAACAAAATTAGGATGGCCCGCGTCATCTGGATGGGGATGGGTTGCTTTTAGAAATGAAATTGACGGCTATTGGGCAACCTTACAATTGCGGGGCGAGACGGTTGTAATTAAGGTAGAGGGAAATGATCGGTCTGGCGTTAAAAATGAGCTCGAGCTCCTCGAAGATAAGATTAGGGTTACCGCGGATTAGCGTTCGACTTATAGCTTATTGATTTATTAGCAAGAAATGCAAGGGGCTATTTTGGCCGGTGGGCTGGGGAAGAGGCTAAGGCCGCTCAGTGAAATTGTCCCAAAGCCACTTCTTTTTGTTGGCGGGAAGCCAATGCTTGATCACGCTTTGTCCGCGTTTGAAGCGCTGGGGCTTCGTGAAGTAGCAATTGTCGCATCGCCTTTCACTCGCGAAGCAATCACGTCTCACCTCAATAATGTAGATAACAATATCGACATACGCGTCCTCTTACAGGAAAAGCCGCTTGGCACGGCTGACGCAGTATCGGTCTTAGAGAATTTTGTTGATGATGAAGTTTTGGTGGTTTCTTCCGATGTGACTCTTAACGTTCCTGCGATGGTTAGCCTAGTTAAGTTTCACCGCGAGAAAAGCCCACTTGCTAGCATCTTAGGAGTAAAGGTTAAGGATCCTAGCAAGTACGGCGTGCTTCTGGTCAATGGCGCTACTTTGACTGGGGTGGTCGAAAAACCAAAAGAATTTTTAGGAGACCTGGTAAATTCGGGCATATACGTACTTTCAAAGTACGCTGTGGCCAGTGCTAAAGATAGCCCAATCAGCGTAAGAGGAGAAAAGGAGATCACCGATACCTTTGTATCTCTATCAAAGTCTGGCCTAGTAATGGTTTTACCCGATAATGGGTCGTGGTGGCATGACGTAGGAGATTTTCGCAATTTACTCATGGCAAATCAATACTACCTCGAATTTGGGCTAGATCAGAAGGGATACGTGCGCGGGGGAGACATTAAGCGCGTAGGAAAGGGAACCATAATTGGGCCATCTTTTGTAGCTGACGCCGACCTTATTGAAGGAGAAGTCGGCCCTTATGCATCTTTAGACTCAGGAGCTAAGATTGGTTTTGGTTGCCATGTGCGGAATACAGTAATGATGCAAGGGTCAGGAGTTTTGCCAGCATATTCCGTGAGGAACGCAATTTTAGCGCCCGGAGCATTGGCTACAAGCGAAGTTCATGGGACTCAAGAAGCTCCTGCATTGATCATGCCCAGCGGGTCAAAGATCCGACAACGTATGCTTCTTTTTACGAAGGCTGGTAGATTAGCTTTCATTAGAAAGATTTAAAAGGACTATAAGATTTTACTCGAAGTGGTATCAAACGCGGGTTGGAATGGCATACACTTCGACATGAAAACGGTCATACCGCCTTGGATAATCGGCGTTTACGTTCTCATTATAGTAGCCCTTTTAATTTATGGCTGGCGCAAACACCTCCTTTCTTCCTATAGGACAGTTGATTACGTGTATATGGGGTTGCTGGCCGCCCTTTTAGTGATATGGAATTTCTTCATATCTCCATTAATACCGAAGTTTAGCGCTGTGACTTCATGGTTCTATTATCCAGATATTGGTGAAATAATTATATTATTGTTAGCCGCCTCGTTAATAGGCAAGCCAGGTACGGTTATGACTACGATGTTCATTTATACGCTTTTATCTGATATATTTCACTATGGCTTTGGTGGTGAACCGTTCTGGTTCATATACGAGCTTATAGCGTACGCAGCCATGCTGGACCTTTACTTACTGTTAAGAGGTAAATACTTCGGGACTAATAACCAATCAGTAGGAAAAAAGAAAGTCTCAGGAGAAGGCGGGGCAGTAGAAACAGAGGATAAATTAGTAACGATTCCAGGGCTATTTATACTAGATAGCGTTATAGGAGGCGTTGTAGTGGCGCTAGCGTACCCCTTGTTTTACCATGGCTTCTTTGCTACATTCGTAGAAGGTTATAGCTATACGACTCAATACGTTATAGCGAACAGCTTAGTAAGCGCTGTCGGCGGCATTATAATGGGTTTAATAGCTGCTCCTTTTGTAGCTTATATAAGAAAGGTAATAACTGGCGTATACTAAAAATTAATTTTATTTTTTAACTTTATAATCTTCTATCGCAAGAAAGCTCCGAATTTTAGGGCGGAAAGTATGTCAGAAGGGGGAAATCGCTTTTTTGCAAGCGGTGCCTGCGGTCTCGCAATAAATAGGGATTTGAATATCATAGTGAGTATGGTAATTCGGCCTAGTCAAATTAGGGAATTCCAGACAGCCTCGCGGAATGCAAATACTGGCAACTGCTCGCCTATAAAGGGGGAGGTGCCCAAGCCTCGGGTTGAAGCCCTAAGGGGTTGTCCGCAGAATTAAATGTAAATTCAATTACGTTATCAACATTTAAATAAATTTTAATCTGTTAAAATTAGGCACTCCCTTAAGTTGGCTGCCAGTTTTGGGCTAATATGCCTTCTCTCTTATAATATTTTGTAAGCCGTCTAATCTTTGAATCTGTTCTGACCAAGCCTTTTTTAGAATCGTTATCTTTTGGGTGTTGCTCGAGGTGGTCTTGTATTCTTTGTCTTTTCTTTAAAAGATTTCCAAGGTCTTCAGGTACTGGCTCTTTTTCACCCTCTTGTCTCAAGATTTCTGTTATAGATTTGCCCAAGATCCTTTTTATGGATGGCACCCCTTCATCATCTCTTAGATTTTGGCCTATCAGTGCTTTTGCGAGGCCCTCTTTCCTCATTGATAATATTTTTTCAGTTAATTCCTGAGGTGTTATTGGGATACCCTCTACTTTCTGCGCTTGGCCCAACGGGCGCATGGACTGAGATTTTCCTTTTCTATGATTCTTTTTCAATGTACGGGTCATAAGGTAAATCTCTTTTAACCCTTTCGATTTGTTTCCCGTTCGCCATGCGCAAGGTAGATGAAGTCTAACCGCAAAACGGGGATGCTTATAGCCAAAAAGATTTTATAGCTAGTTAAATCTAATATTTTATTCGTTAACTTAAAAGTCTTTTAAGCTGAATGAAACTTCTAAGCGTAATGGCTGCCCCTGCCCACAGTTTTTTAGATCAGGTAGTTGAGCACGGTGAGCTCAGTATAGTATCCGCGCCTTCATTAGATGCCATTATGGCTTCGTCCATGTTGATGTATTTCGGGGCTACCAGCGAGCTTCGGGTATCCTTGAAAATTTTAACTGATTTAAAATCGCAGCTTGCTGGCGAAAAAGACGCCTTAACCGTGGCTATAGGCACTGGTTATCCTACTTATGATGTTACTGGAAGTTTATATTTCATCGATTACGCGCCGGCCTTTTGTCCGTCTGATAAATGCACTCAGGTGGTTGGGAGTTTATCGAGGTATACGTTAGGTTTGCTTGGGCTTGGTTCTAGTTTTTTTGTTGATGTAGCAGAAATGGACCCCCTCCTAGTAGCGCCCAATTTCCTCTTACCAGCAGATGTTTTACCCATTGATATATATTCGATGATATTGCCTCCCATTCCTAGGGTAACTGGAAATAAAGAGATTTTATCATCAAAAATTATAATCGACGGCGAATCACTAGAAGGGCTTCTAGGTGCAGCTTCGAGAGCTGGTTTTTCCTATAAGACGAAGGTAGGCGCGCGGAAAGCGGCGTTTTATTCCGCTTCATCGATACAACAAGAAATCTTTAGGGATCCTGCTGAGGCTGTTTCTCAGTCCCTTTATTTGCTAAGCGGAAAAGAATTAAGTTTTGGGGCAGACGAAGAGCTGCTTTCAGCTTTAGCTGAGTTCTTCTCGGAATCTGACGACTGGCTTATAATTCGCTCACAAAGCGGTACAATAATATTGCTTACAAGAACGCTGGATAAGCGCTTTTCGTTAGGACCAGCAATACCAGTTTTTTCAGCATTAGATAACGCGAATTTGCCACTTTTCGTTTTTGAACCGCTGTCTGACGAGTTAACTAAGGTATGGGGTATTGGAACTAATAATTTAAGAGGCGATCTCTTAAATACGGTTAAGGCTTTGAACGGTGTAGCTTATTACTCCGGCCGGCTATTCGTAGCCGAATTCCCAATTGGTGCGGTGGATTTAGCGAACTACTTCGATAAGAAGGACTGAATCAACCCTTACGGACTTTTGCGTTTATAGTGGCGTTCGCGGTACCCCGCTTTGGGTGTTTACGCACCCGTGGCCATGTTTCCCGTTAAGCCATGACTTATCTAACTTGTACGGACATATTTGCGTTTCTTTTAAGGTAGCATCTTCAGGTACCGTTCCTTTCCTTATTTTATTGTTCGCTTACTGGATGAGTTTTGAGGTCGCCAAGAACTAAATTTCTTGTTGACTTGTTTTCACGAATGTTTTTAAGGGGCTTTATGTTTTATGCCGTAGATGGCGCGTGCTTTAGATGTAAAAAATTTGTCTATATGGTATAATCTTGGCGGAGAGCCTGCCATTCACGATATAAATCTTACTGTTGATGAAGGAGAGTTCGTACTTTTAGTGGGTAGAACGGGATCTGGAAAATCTACTCTTTTAAATTCTATAAACGGGGTTATCCCTAACGTAATAAGGGCTAAGGTACAAGGAAGCGTTAAAGTATTCGGTAAAGAAACTAAGATAACTCAATTAAAGGATTTGAGTACATTAGTTGGTACGGTTTACCAGACACCTGAGGATCAGATATTTTCTTTGGTAGTGGAAGACGACGTAGCCTTCGGGCCAGAAAATCTGGCTTTATCGTCCAGTGAGATCAAAGATAGAGTTGATCAATCTATTGAGCTCGTTGGTTTACAAAGCAAGAAGAGATTTCCTACTTTTTTACTTTCAGGGGGGCAAAAACAGAGACTGGTTATAGCGGACGCGTTAGCCATGAGGCCAAAAATGCTCATTTTAGATGAACCAACTAGCATGTTAGACTCCCTTGGAACCGCGGAGGTTTTTTCAACGCTAAAGAAGCTGAGGGATGAGTTCGGCATGACCATAATAATGGCGGAGCACAAGGTAGAAAGGGTCCTGGGTCTGGTTGACCGCCTGGTCCTAATCAATGATAAGAGCATAGCCATAGATAAGCCGATAAGAGAAGCCTTATTAGACGACCTCAACAAGTACGGGATAGAAGAGCCTCAAGTATCTTACGTTTATAAGTTGATCGGGGGAAGAAAGAGCGCCCCCATAACGGTTCAGGAATTTTTAGATTATGAGAAAGAATTTGTTGAGCATTTTAAGGGAAGTAAGCTTGACGTACCTCAGGAAGCGGCTTCAAGGGGAAAGGTCGCTGTAGAGTTCGACGGCGTTTCGTTTATGTATGAAAGGTCTAAGGATTGGGTCTTTAAAAACATTGATTTTAACTTGTATGAAGGCGAGTTTGTATCATTAGTCGGACCGAACGGATCGGGAAAAACTACTGCTTTACGGCTTATCTCTGGTCTGCAGAAACCGAGCAAGGGCCAGATAAGAATTTTGGGCCGCCCAATTGATTCGATAAATAGAAGGGAGTTATCTGGTTTAGTCGGTTACGTATTTCAGGACCCAGATCAAATGCTGTTTAACACGAACGTGTTGAGCGAGGTCGAGTTTACTCCTAGGCTCAGGGGGCTAAATTCTTCAGAAGCCGAAAAGAAAGCGCTGGACGTGCTTTCTTTATTTGGGTTGGCGGGGTACAAATCTGAGAACCCGCATAGGCTAAGCGTCGGCCAGAGGAGATTGCTATCTATAGCCAGCGTGCTTGTAAATGAACCAAAAATATTACTTCTAGACGAACCGACTAGAGGTCTCGATTGGGAAACTGGTGAAGACGTATTAAACTTTGTTAAAAAACTCGTTAAGGAAAGAAATATGGCGGTAATAGCGGTGTCGCATAATATGAAGCAGGCCGCGGATCACAGCGATAGAGTCATAGCATTTTATAATGGCGGAATAGTCGCAAACGGCGATCCTAGGTCCGTTTTTTCGCAAGCTGAGGCGCACCCCGAGTGGTCCTTGGTCCCACCCCAGATTTTCCAATTAACTTATAGCTTGGGCATGGTACCCCCTGCAATTAGGATCAGCGAGATGAAGGCGTTAATAAGTTCTTACGTTGAGTCGACCTCTGAATTGAAGCGAGACATAAAATGCCTGGGGCAAATCCTATTAGGGCTAAAATATTGTTAGTTGGTGGAAATTTGAGGGAGCAGTTAAGCGCTTCAGGCTTAACTGAGTACGTCACGGGTATTCAGGAGGTAAAACAGTATTGAATATAGTATTTTTATGGATTGCAGCAATACTGTTGATAACCATGGGGCCATTGCTCACAATTTATTTGATCTGGAAGGTCATAGGCTTCAGGGGTTATATGTCTCTTTTTCAGTTTATAGAAGGAAAGTCATTTCTTTATCGCCTTGATCCCAGGATAAAAATACTTTTGGCTATTATAATAACTACGGTATCGGCATTTACGATATGGTGGATTTCGGCGATCTTCCTATTAGCCATGCTTTCGCTTTACTTTTTTACTGTGAATCCTTCCTCTAAGTACAGGATCGTATTGCCGCTAACTCTAGCTACATTTTTGGGGACCGCTTGGGAAGAGGCATTATTTACAAACCCATCGTTACTAACAGAATTATTTGGTATTGATACTTTTATTGTACCGTTTCCCGTCCAATTTCAAATAATAGGGGCTTATGGTCTTTCAGCACAGGGTTTCTTCTACGGCCTCCAGATAGCATTTAGGGCAGCAGCCGCGATAGCCGCAGGGTTTCTTTTGGTTTTTACTAGTTCTCCAGCAGACATTTTACGGTCTTTAGAAAAGTCCAAGGTGCCCGTCGAGTTGGGCTTTGCGCTCGTAGTCGCCGTAATAGCCATACCAAAAATTCTAGAGAGCGCAATGACTATATTGGATGCTATGAGAGTTAGAGGTTTCGACTTTGGTCCAGCTCATAGTAAGGATCCGCGTGTAATCCTTTCAAAATTCTTTCAGCAGATTAAGGCCGTATTAATGGCTACAGCCTCGATAATAATATGGACTCTGAAAGGGGCTCAGAACATTGCAGTATCCGCAGATTTAAGGGGTTTTAGGGCGAATAAAACGAGGACTTATTATCATGAATTATATTTCCATAGGATCGATTGGATATCATTTGCCCTTTTAATTATAATATTTGCGGTTGGAGTATATCTATCAGGAATAGGATACGGCCCCCTGGCTTATAATCCCTAAAAAATTATTTCTTAGAAGGGTAATCTTTCTTCTTCCACGCTTCCCTTTTTCTAAATCCATCTCTTCTGCCCTTATTTTTAAGGCCTCTGCTCCTCCTCCCAGAGGGAGTTAATCCTCTGAATACCCTACTTCTCTGCGAGGGGTGGGCTATCCAGTTTAGTTCGCTGTCGGCCAATATAGAAGGATTATGTGGATCTACAAGGATAACTTCATACCACTTATGTTTTCCGTCCTCACCAACAAAATAACTCCCTAGCACCTCCAGACCGGGATAGCGCTCTGCTGCTTTTCTTTCAGATAGCGTTTGGCCATTTACGTTGTATTTTATTAGGCTGATACCCATATTTCTGGGTCTTCTTCCCGCCCTCGGCCTAGGTACGAAGAAACCTCCTTTCTTTACAACGGACCTTACTACAATAATACCGGGTTTTGCTTTGTATCCAAGCTCTCTGGCCCTGTCAAGCCTTGTTGGCCTTTCCAATTTGACTACGTTAGCATTATTCCTCCAATCGACCAATTTTTGCTTGTAAAATGGTTTGAGATCTCCTCTCATCTCCCTTTGGAACGTTTCTGCCCTGAGGCTAATTATGCTAGGCATAATCTTTTCATTAAAAAAGTTATAAGCTTATGGTTGTTTGGTCACTTTTCTAGAGGCGACTTCTACCTGTTTCAAGGTAAAAACGATAACGATCTAAGCCCATACTTTTAAGCCGTGGGACAAGATTAATGGTAATGCTCGTCGGAGTAGTTGGTAAAACAAACGTGGGCAAGTCTACATTTTTTAAAGCGGCCACCATGATGCAAGTCGCCATAGACGACGTACCTTTTACTACGATAAAGCCAAATAGAGGTATGGCCTCTGTCCGCACCCCGTGCGTATGTAGGGAATTAGGAGTAAAGGATGAACCGCGTAACTCGAAATGCATTGGCGGGAATAGGTTCATACCATTCGAAATGCTAGATGTTGCTGGCCTAGTAAAAGGGGCCTGGAAAGGCAGGGGCCTCGGAAATCAGTTCCTAGATGATCTAAGACAGGCGGATGCAATGATACACGTAGTGGACGCTGCTGGGAGTACCGATGAAGACGGTAATAGGATCTCTCCGGGTCTCAGAAATCCATTAGAGGATGTAGAAGAGATTCAGGAGGAGATAACCCGTTGGATAGAATCGATAATGAAGAGAGATTGGGAAAAAAGTGTAAGGACGTCCGAAACTACCCGCGGTGATCCTGTAAATGTGCTCTCCGAAAAGCTTGCTGGATTATCAATTAGTCGCGCTGAAGTGCAAGCGGCTTTGGATAAATCTGGATTAGAAGGTTCAAGGCTGTCTTCTTGGAGGGATGAGGAAATCATGGCTTTTGCCGAGCAGATTTACGAGCTGAAACCGAAGGTTATAGCGGCTAATAAAGCCGATTTAAAAGAAGCGGAGAGAAACATAGAAGATATGAAGAAATCTTTGGGAATACCAGTGATTCCAACAATAGCAGAAGCTGAAGTCGCGCTCAGGCTAGCGGCCGAGAAAAATCTTATCGAGTATTTACCTGGGGATGAGTCTTTTAAGGTTAAGGCAGGTGCCGTATTAAATTCTGCTCAAGAGGATGCGCTAAAAAGAATAGACACCATATTGAAGAAATGGGGTAGCACGGGGGTCCAAGCCGCAATAAATGAAGTCGTCCTGAATCAGTACGGGGCAATAGTGGTTTACCCCGTTGAAGACGCAAATAAATTCTCTGACTCTAAAGGAAGGGTATTACCAGACGCTTATTTGGTAAAATCAACGACGACGCCCAAAGAATTGGCATTTAAAATACATAGTGAAATAGGTGAAGGCTATTTGTACGCAGTAGATGCCGTAACCAAGCAGAGATTACCAGAAGATCGGCCCTTAAAAAATAGGTCAGTAGTGAAAATAGTTTCAACTAAATGATTAATTCTTGTTATTATGATTTATATATATTCATAATATAATTCGCGATATCCTTATATTGAAGCTAGAAAATATAAAATGAGAGAAAATGAGAGCCGAATTTGTTGCAAAGTTAGTTGGACTATTCTTCATGTTGGGGGCTTTGCTTTTCGTAATTGGGTACGCAGTCGGCGTCTTTATACTGGGTGCCTCTCCTATAGCGGCGATTACTGGGGCTCTTTTCTTCTCGCTTCTAATAAATTTCATAAGTTATTATTTCAGTAGTAGCATGGTCCTCAGGGCTTCTAGAGCAAAGATTGTTTCCGAAAGCGAAGCTCCTAGGGTACATAGAATTGTAGCTTCTTTGGCCGAAAGGGCTGGTATACCTAAACCTAAAGTTGCGATAGTTGACTCTCCTCAGCCAAATGCCTTCGCAACCGGAAGAAATGAAAATAATGCTGTGATAGCAGTAACGACTGGTTTGCTGGCGACAATGAATGATAACGAACTTGAGGGGGTCCTCGGCCACGAGACTGGGCATATAATACATCACGATATTTTGATTGCAACTTTGGCCGCGTCGATAGCTACGGCTATTTCATACCTGGGCTACATGGTTGAGTTTGCCTTACTTTTCGGCGGACTGGGTGGAGGCAGAAGAGAGGGCGAGGCTTTTGGCCTCCTAGGCGCAACTCTGATGGCCCCAATAGCTGCTATGTTTATACAGCTGGCTATTTCTAGAAGCAGGGAATATTATGCCGATGAAGCGAGCGCTAAGTTAACTGGTAGGCCAGATTACTTAATAAGCGCTTTAACGAAAATTGAGGGCTACATAAGGGCTGGCGCGCCGATGAAGGCTAATCCATCGACTTCTTCCCTTTGGATAGCTAGTCCTTTCCGCGGGGGGATGAATGGGCTATTATCCACGCACCCATCTACGCCTGACAGAATTGCCAGATTGAAGAAAATATCTCGGGAAATGGGCTTTTATATCGAGTGATGGTATGGAGCCTTGAAGGGATTAAATCTTTACAAGGCTTTCTGAAGCGTTTACGGACCTTTGGATCGAAAATATCGGTTCCTTTATTACCGAAATACCCGTATATTCACCCAATACTTCTATTAATATCACGCAGTTGGGGTTCTTCAAGTTTACGGGTATGCTCAATAAAGAGGCTAAGGAATCGATTAAATTCTTCGAATCTAGATTTGAATCCCTTTTAATTATAGTTATTCTGAAACTGTTGCAGCTCTTTAAGTTTGGGAGCAAATCTGCAATAGCTAGGCCTATAGTATTAGTATCGCTGTTACATACCTTGCTAATGGGTACCATTTTGGTTACGTACCTAAAATCCCATGGGTTATTTAATGCATCTTCTCTAGCTTTTTTTATGACTAAGAATGGGTCTAAACTTGTCTTTCCAGTCAGCAGCCCCGAAAAACGAGTTTTTAAAATCGCGACTTCTTTGTCTCCTAAATTTGATATAAAATAAGTAGCCTCAGATTTTGCTTTTGGTTCTTTTCCCCTCGGGCAAGATATTAAAAGATTAAAATCCATAGTTAATATGAACCCATCCGTAAATAAATATTATTTTTTTAAAGTTAATGCGTATTTTTTGATGGCCAAGGAATTAGTGACGGGAATCAAATTCCTTCTTGGATGAAATAGATTGCCTCCATCTATTTATACGGGAATCGTCGCGGTCAGGCCCTCCACCTCAAAGCTTGACTCCGCGGTTCACGAATCCTAGGAGAAGAACAGTACTTGCAGGTGGATATATCGTTGGATATGCGTGAAGCATATAAAGGGATGCGTAAAAATCATATGGGCCCGTAGCTCAGCATGGTTAGAGCGCCGGACTCATAATCCGGTGGCCCGGAGTTCAAGTCTCCGCGGGCCCACATTACGGTAAGATGCTGCGGGTGATGAACACGAGCGCGCCGAGGGGAAGGGACGAATTTTCCAAAAGTTGCTTTGTAGCTGCGCGGTAGTGGTCCTCACTTTATGGCCTTATCTCCGGTATTTTGAAGACCAGTATAAGTTTGGTGCCTCAGTCTGCGCCGACAGAAGCAATAAATTCGTGTAAATCATTGCAGATTAAGAAGTTTAAACTTCAATATATTAGCAATTCTCCTTAGTATCATTTACGCTTGCGCCTGCCCTGAGCCGATAAAATAATAAGTAGTAAAATCTTATTAAATCGGGTTAAATTGTCAAGCGATGCAGAAGAAGAGTTGCTTGCTTTGGCCACTACCAAGCCTGGGTCAGAAGAACGGGCACTTAAGGAGCTAGAAGATTTATTTCTTCGTTTTAACGTTAAGGTTAGGATCGTCAAAAGCGGCGTAGGTGGGAATATCTTAATTTATGGGTCCGTACCCAAAGGGTACTTAGCGGCTATCCTGAGTAGGTCAAGGCTGGCTTACTCTAATAGGGTTATGGTTTTTAGCGCCGTTACTAGGACGCAAATCGATGATATAGTTTTAGCATCGGTTAACCTCGTTAAAACGGTTGCTGCCAAAAAGAAAATTAGTACATTCAGGGTAAAAGCTCGGTGTCGTGGTAGTCAAATTTCTGCGCACGAAATCGAGATTCTGGTTGGGCAAAATATCAAAGAGCGGTTAGGACTTGCCGTTAACTTATCATCACCTGCGTTGGTAATCTATATCGAGGTTATAGGCGAGGTAACTGGGATTGCGGTCTCACGATACCCTTATTTTTTTGCGTCTGGAATCGTATTTATGGAAAGGGCTTTCGAGGAAAAAATTCAAGATTTAATTCAGTGGTTTGCTCCGTTCAGATTTGCTGTGGTAGCTTTTTCGGGTGGAGTTGACAGTAGCGTAGTCGCGTTTGCCGCTCGCTCAGCAAAAATGGACAAGGCCTTAGCGGTTACTTTCGACTCCCCACTACTTCCACCTGGAGAATTAGATAACGCGGTTTCTTTAGCCAAGATCATAGGAATTAAACATGAAGTGATTAAAACCGAATTACCTCCGTCAGTTTTAGAAAATAGCAGCTTGCGTTGTTATTATTGCAAAAAAGGCGAGATGGGCGAGCTGTTAGCTATCGCGAAAAAAAGGGGTTATGATTTAGTAGTGGATGGCACGAATTACTCTGATTTGGGCGGTGCGTGGAGGCCTGGAGCCAGAGCCTTATCAGAGATTGGCGTAAGAAGCCCGCTGGCCGAACTTAAAATAACCAAACCCGAAGTTAGGGCCATAGCTAGATCGTTAGGGTTACCGAATGCCGAAAAGCCGTCTATGGCTTGCTTAGCTTCGCGTTTTCCGTATGGAACTCAAATAACTCTAGAGGGGTTGAAAAGGGTCGGTATGGCTGAGCTCTTCTTAAAGGAGCTAGGTTTTCGCGTAATTAGGGTTAGAGACTTTGGGAGTATAGCTAGGATTGAAGTCGGCGAAGACGAATTGGGTAAACTAGTTGAAAAACGTACTGCTAAGATTGTTTATGAAAAGTTCAGGCAACTGGGCTATTTATACGTGGATGCCGATATATTAGGCTATAGAAGTGGGTCTATGGACGAGGGCCTAAAGGTTCAATTAAACCAATGAATTATCCTACTTTGCGGTTTTGGATTTCTGTATAGAGAGTTAAGTAACTTAAGACGGGCAGCCTCCTTTAGTTCAAAAGCATCCAAGTCTGTCCTTTGGTCTGTATTGCTTAAAAAGTGCGTAGTGGGTCTGCGAATAAAATGCTCGGTTATTACGCGCTTCAAGGCCTTAATTACTAGCCAGTTTTCTAAGCATCCAGTTTTTATCGTTAGCGTCAAGCCTTGCTTGTTTAGCCAGATCTTCAAGCTCTTTTATTGCTTGATCATAGGTCGCCTTATCCACTGGATAGGGAACCCCGTCCTTTCCTCCTACCGCAAATGAATATTTTATGGGGTCTCTCCAGCTCAGCTTTTCACCGTAGATTAGGCTGGCAAAAAGCGCCAGCGCCCTTATTATCGAAGGCCCTACGCCTTTTTTTAGCAAGAGCTCATCATATGTCGATGGAGGGTTTTCGTAGAGCGCTTTAACGGTCTTCCAGTCCACTTTACTTGGAAAGGTATACTCAATAGATCCTTTAATTGTGGGTAATTTATTATCAGAAAAAGAGTCTAGTGTTGTCCTTTTAGCGGATTCGCAAACTGCCATTATTTTGCTTGGCCGCTCTCTTGCTGCATCTAATGAGGCCTTACGGGCCCGCTCGGCCTCTTTATCAACCATATTCAGTATTCCTTGCCTCTTTATTCCTATGATATATTCGGGGGGCGAATCGACGAAGTTTTGCGTCTGCGCCCAGTGATATCTCCTAGCTGTGCGGTCGACTTCGTTCATGCCCTGTTGCACTATAACCCAATTATCTCTTTCATCTAGAAAAATAGCGTGGTGATACAATTGGTACCCGCTCTGAACGGCGGCAGTGTCGATTTTTGCCGTTATCTTGCTCGCCCTTTGTAGAGCTTTTGCCTCATGGTCGTGAATGATTCCGGCTTCGGACATTACCTCTAACTCTTTAGGGACTAGTGTCATAAATTTTCCTTTTCCGCCGATTACCGTAACGCCGTGCTCGTCCATGGACAATACGTCTCTGAGCACTCCGGTTAAAACGGTGGTAACGCCTGAACTGTGCCAATCGTATCCCATGCTAGTTCCAAAGGCTTGAAACCACAAAGGATCGGAAATTCTCTGTAAGAATGTTGCTGTGCCGTATTCATTAATTATTAGATTAGTTATAGCGGATGCCATCCTTTTCATTCTTTTTATTAGGTATTCCGGGGCTTTTCCTTCGTGAAGTGGAAGTACGGCAATTCCAGAGTTATACACGATATAGTGATGGGTTCCGGTAAAAAGGTCACCGATGACTTGGCCGATAAATATAGAGGCTTCAGCGCAGCCCATACGTCGCATGATCACGATTTGGGCTTCCTAACGTAGCTTAAATTAAGCCAATTTTTACTGAATTTTTTCGAAGATCAGGTCATCATCTTGGCTCTCGCTACCACCCGGAGATACTAGATCTATTAGGTCATAGCTTCTCTCCAAAATTTGAATTAAGGCCGCCTTAAAGTTAAGCAATGAAACCAGGTCGCATTTGTTTGAATTAACTGGGAAGTCTATTAATTTTACTAGTTTACCTTTTGTTTCCAGTAGCACGGGGACTTTGGAGAAATCGTGATTTAAAATCGCCTCCAGTGCCTGCTCTTGAAGAGATATTAATTCATAAGAAAACTGGTTAACAGTAGCCTGAATTTCTGCGTCGAATAACGGCTTTTCAACCGCCATAATGGATATCTTTACTGCATAATCGGCAAGATTCTCAAGAATTTCTGAGGCCTCCCTTATGTCTAGCGCCCTAATAGGGTTCAAGCCGAGCTTTTCGCCTGCGTACGGATTACTAATGGCGGTTCTCGATAAACGCACCAACAAGAAATATAGGCGGTCAACTTCATCATCCCTTTCCTCGACTTCTTTTGCACCGTCGCGATCTCCTTTTAAATAAGAATTTATTGCCTCTCTCTCCATTCCAGTAGCGATATAAAGCTCCTTCTTTATGTACTTCTCTGTTGAACCCTGCCCGGCCTCCATGAGTGTACCTATTATTATTTTATTCTCTTTTTCATCGATTACTTCAAAACCAGCGAGTTTTTTTATGGCATCTTTGATTTCATCTTTTTGTTTTTTGTTAAATAGACCATCGCCGATGATTTCCAAAGTATCTACACCCATTAAGTAGCTCCAAGTAATGTACCTGTCTATGTACGGCGCGTACTTTATTTTGGCAGAAATCTCCCTTCCCTTGTTGTAGGGCGGCCGAATAGTAAGCGATCCATCTGGTTGCTCCATTACTAGGAGAGTATCTTCTTTGCTGATCGCGTAAGAAGCTGCCCACTCTTTAGGTAACGAGATCAGAAAAGTTCCTTTCCTAGTTTTTTGCACCTTCCTATAAGACATACAATATATTGCCTAGCGGATAAAAACGTGGCGTCCTTTTCTGGAGGCTAAATGCTAAGAGTCGCGTTCACGGCTTACCAGCTAAGCATGGCAGCCTGCTTTGTTCCTTTTAGTAGTTTTATTCGTATTTTCCTAATAACGGGACGAAAATACATGACGTCATGCTGTTAACTAGAAGTTTTGAGTTAACCTTTCTGACTAGAAGTAATTCCTGGACGCCTTCGCCTACGGGAATTATAATTTTTCCGCCCTCTTTTAGATGATCCAAAAGAGCCTCAGGAATTTCGCGGGCTGCCGCTGAGACCACAATAGTATCGGGCATTAACTTAGAGTTAGGGCCCCTCGATCCATCGCCTACGACTACGTTTACCCTATCAGAGAGCGCTAATTCTTGAAAATTTTTATTCGCGCGTAAAGCTAATTCAAAAAATATTTCTGTGGTAATTATAAATCCATCTGGTTGCGACAAGGCGCATACCGATGATAGATACCCAGTACCCGTTCCTACTTCAAATAGAAAGGAAAACGGGAGTGACGCTTCGCACATTAATGCGATAATAGAAGGAGCAGATGTTGTTTGGCCGTTAGCCGTAGGGAGAGGGACGTCTTCGTAAGCGCTGTCCCAGTATGGCTTTTGTACGAATATGTGCCTTGGAACCGTTCTTAGCGCCCGCTCTAAGTTTTTTGACCGTACATATCCTTGATTTATTAAACGGTCAACCATTAGATTCCTTTCTTTTTCATACATAATTAGTAGTGCGCTTCCATAGATAAGCAGGGCGTCCCTCGTCGCGAGGGTAAAGGTCGCCAATTCATAGGACGCTAGGACCTGAGGGAATAAATCGTAGCCTTAGTAGTATACGCGGGGTTTGCCTTGACTTGCTGCATAACTCCAAAATAGCTTTAATTTACTAATTTTTATGGTACACGCGGCTTTCGTGAAATATTTTGAGTTATTTAGGTTTCCTGGTGTAAACTTCGCGGCGATCAGAAATTTTTCCTTGCTCGTCAGGAGATATTCAACGACCCGTCCGCAATAAGCTCGTGGATCTTCGTAATCGAAGTGGGGACGGATACGCTAAAAATTCTACGCGGAGTCGCTTTGACTGCGCGGAATGTCCGCACGGGTAGGTCTCGACCGTTGAAATAAGAGGAGCAGCTTCGGCTGAAGAGTAGCTCAACGAGAGAAGAAGTACCCATAAGAATCCGTCGATAGAAGGCGATCGAAAGATTACGTTGGCGGATTGCTAATAGCTTAATAGGCTGTGGATATCTAGCTCATAATGATGGTAGCCTTCATGGGATCGGAGGATATGGCTCTAGCTTTTCGCGTAACAGGGGCAGAGGCCTTCATGCCGTCGAATCGCGAAGATGCCATTAGTACTCTCCATGACGCGGTTTGGTCATCTAAGTACTCTTTTATTATTATCGGCGATCCTTGGTCAACACAAATTAACGAGGAAATAAGGGAATTAATGCAAGAGTCCCCTATACCAATAGTCGTCCTCGAAAAGAATTCTGTAGATACTTCTGTATTTTTGTCCTCTTTATCGCAAATAGTGGGGAGGAGAATTGTCTGAAAGCGTTGGAAGTTTTGACGCCCTTTATAAAAAGATAATTCAAGACGCCGTATCGCAATACGAGAAAACTATAGACGACTCTGTGTTAGATGCTAAAAACTTATTAAATAAAGTATATAACGAGTTGACCGAAAAGTTTCGCGATAAGACGAAGGAAGTTGATGCGTTAGCTGCGTCAACTGGGACGATTATATTGTCGCGTGCCTTGCTACAGGCAAGGGAACAGGTACTGAAGGCTAGGCAGGAAATCCGCGATGAACTTAAGCTAGAGTTAAATCAATCCCTTATTGAATTGGCGTCATCTAAAGAATATGATGGACTGCTTTCTGAATTACTTAAGGAGGGGGCACTCATGCTCGGCTTGAGCGAAGTAAAGGTTTATGCTAGAGAAAAAGATATCGAGATTCTAAGAAAGGCCGCTGAAAGTCAAGGTCTAAAGGTCAATTTTTATAAAATTGATTGCTACGGAGGCTTAATAATTGCCAATATGGATGACTCAATCAAAATTGATAGTACGCTTGAGGCATTATCTCAGCGCTCGCTTGAGATAAATAAAGATAAAATAGAAAGACTACTTTTTGGTGAGTGATATGCGCATATATAGAGTTAGTGGGTCTGTTGTCGAAGCTGAAGATGCTCGCGGCGTCGAAATGCATGAAATAGTGCTAGTCGGGAGCGAACAACTCGTAGGGGAAGTGATAAGGATTAATGAAGATCACGCTTTCATTCAGGTTTATGAAGATACGTACGGGCTACGCCCCGGGGAAAACATAACTCCGACCGGTCATCCATTATCACTTGAATTGGGCCCTGGTTTACTGGGTACAATATACGATGGCGTACAGCGCCCTTTGACGGTCCTTAATGAAAAGGAAGGGGAATTAATAAGGAGAGGCGTCAGCGCTAGCCCGTTGGATAGAAATAAAAAATGGCATTTTATACCGCTTTTAAAAACAGGTCAGGATATAAAAGGCGGAGAAGTACTCGGGACAGTGCCCGAGACAGATATTATAAGTCACCGCGTGCTTATAGCTCCAGATACTAAAGGCAAGCTGAGTTGGGTTGCTGACGAAGGCGAGTACGCCTTAGAAGAGGCCGTAGCTAAAATTAATGGAGAGAAGCCGATCTATATGTATCACACTTGGCCCGTGAGGGAGCCTAGGCCATACGCTCAACGGCTTGAAGCTGACCAGCCGCTTATAACTGGTCAAAGGGTTATTGATGCCCTTTTCCCAATGGCAAAGGGAGGTTCTGCTATAATCCCAGGTGGTTTTGGGACTGGTAAGACGGTAGTTCAACATCAATTGGCCAAGTGGGCAGATGCCGATGTAGTAGTTTACGTTGGATGCGGGGAAAGAGGCAATGAAATGACCGAGGTGTTAAGAGATTTCCCAAAATTGAAAGATCCTAGGAGCGGTAAACCACTTATGATGAGGACTGTGCTTATTGCAAATACAAGTAATATGCCCGTTGCAGCAAGAGAAGCCAGTATCTACACGGGGATAACGATAGCCGAATACTTCAGGGATATGGGATACAGCGTCGCGTTGATGGCCGACTCTACGTCGCGTTGGGCAGAAGCGCTGAGGGAAATCTCTGGGAGACTTGAAGAGATGCCAGGAGAAGAGGGGTATCCGCCTTATTTGGCAAGTAGACTCGCCGAATTTTACGAGAGGGCAGGACGCGTTAAAACTCTTTCCGGCTCAGAGGGATCAGTTACAGTTGTAGGAGCAGTTTCCCCTATGGGAGGAGACTTTTCTGAGCCTGTAACCCAGAATAGTTTAAGGTTTGTGCAAGTTTTTTGGGGACTGGATAAGGACTTAGCCGACAGACGGCACTTTCCGTCAATAAATTGGATAACGAGTTATTCTCAATACATACATATGGTTGAGAATTGGTGGGTGAATAACGTGGCAAAAGATTGGCCAGCCTTAGTCAAGGAGACCTTCAGGCTATTGCAGGCAGAAAACGAGTTAGAAAGTTTGGTTAGATTAGTGGGGATCGACGCCCTGCCAGAGGATCAAAAATTGATGCTTTTGATTGCTAGGATGATAAGAGAGGGGTTCCTGCAACAGAACGCGTTTAATGATATTGATACTTATTCTTCGCCCAAGAAACAGTACCTTCTCTTGAAGGCTATGATTGATTTTTATAATTCTTCAAAAGAGGTCATAGAGAAGAAAATACCCGAGGCAAAAATTGAGGACTTACCAATAATTGGGGAGATAAACAGGGCTCGGTTTACGTACTCAGATGAAGCGCAGCTGGAAGATTTGGTGAAGAGGGCCGCATCCGCCCCTAAATCGATCTTGGGTGAAATTGATTGAGTAAAGACCCAGCAATGCAACTAAGGGGAAACGTCAGCTATGCAACCGTGACTCAAATCAGTGGGCCGTTGATTTTTGTCAGCGGGATAAAAGGAGTGGGTTACGATGAATTAGTGCAAGTTAAAGCGGGCAATCGGCACAGCATGGGGAGAGTTCTAGACGTATCAAAAGAAGTGGCAGTTATAGAGGTATTCAAAGGTACTACTGGCTTGTCTTTAGGTGAAACTTCGGTCGAATTCTTAGGCAGGGGCTTGGAAGTAGGCGTATCTCAGGATATCCTGGGAAGGGTTTTTGACGGAATTGGGGCACCGGCGGATGGAAAACCAGAACCTTTCGTCAAGGAAAAGCGGGATATCAACGGCTCGCCCATAAACCCCACGGCCAGGGAATACCCCAGCGAATTCATAGAAACGGGCATTTCCGCGATTGACGGTATGGATAGCCTCGTTAGGGGGCAGAAATTGCCCATATTTAGCGGGGCTGGACTTCCGCATAACGCATTAGCGGCTCAGATAGTTAGGCAGGCAAAGTTATTGAATTCTTCAGAGAGTTTCGCCGTGGTTTTTGTTGCAATAGGGATAACGCATGATGAGGCCATGTACTTCAGGAAGAGTTTTGAGGAGTCGGGTGCCTTAGCCAATACCTCGATGGTTTTGAACCTAGCCGATTCGCCTCCCGTGGAGAGAATTACGGCCCCGCGCGTTGGGCTGACTATGGCGGAATACCTGGCCTTCGAAGAGGCTATGCACGTTCTTGTCGTAATGACGGATATGACGAACTATTGCAATGCATTAAGGGAAATCAGCTCGTCTAGAGGGGAAATACCTGCCAGGAAGGGATACCCCGGATATATGTATACAGACTTGGCTTCGATATACGAGAGGGCTGGAAAAATAATCGGAAAAAAAGGAAGTATAACTCTTCTTCCAATACTTACGATGCCTAACGACGATATATCGCATCCAATACCGGACTTAACGGGTTATATAACCGAGGGCCAGATAGTTCTAGACAGAGGTTTGTATAGAAAGGGGATTTACCCTCCTGTTGATATCGCCCTGAGCTTATCTAGGTTAATGAAAGACGGCGTGGGAAAAGGTTTTACGAGGGAGGATCACATGGACCTATCCAATCAGCTTTACGCATCCTACGCAAGGATGAAGGAGGTTCGTTCGTTGGAGATGGTCGTGGGAGAAGAAGGCCTCAGCGAGAAAGATAAGATGTACTTAAAGTTCGGTGAATTTTTCGAGCAGAATTTCTTAAATCAAAGGGAAAATCAGGATAGGAGTATTGAACAAACACTCGACCTTGGTTGGCAAGCCTTATCCGTATTACCGGAAGATGAACTAACAAGGGTCAGCAAAGAGGAAATTAAGACATACATGAAAAAGTCGTGATAATTTATGGAAAAAATGCAAATCCCCCCGACCAGGTTTAACTTACTTAAGTTAAAGCGGGATTACGTGGCTTTACAGATAGGCCACGATTTGCTTGAACAAAAAAGAGAAGCGTTATTGGAAGAAATAAAAAAAGAGGCTATGAGTTTATACCAGCAGCGTCGGATTTGCCAGCAATCGCTTGATGAGGCGCTTCAAATTTTGGCTAAGGCCGAGGCCGAAGCTTACCCACAAATGGCGCTGTGGGGAAGGTCTACGGTATCCGTATCAGAGGATCAAAGAAGCATAATGGGGGTAGCCGTATCGATTTTTAAGATCGTGCAAAAGCCTTCTGGGAAGCTTATGCTTTCTCCCGGAGGCGAAAGCGCTG
Source organism: Thermoproteati archaeon (assembly GCA_023256375.1). GTDB lineage: Archaea > Thermoproteota > Thermoprotei_A > Marsarchaeales > UBA168 > UBA168. Next base: position 50,050 of record JAGDXE010000021.1, read on the forward strand.
TAATTGAGGATCTAGCATCGTTTTTCTTAAGGTTGATTGAATCCTTATCTAAACTAGCGGAGTTGCAGGCTTCTATAACGGCCTTAGCCAAGGAAATGAAAAAAACTCAGCGTAGGGTTAACGCGCTAGAAAACATTTTCTTACCCCAATACCGCGAGACGATTAGTTTTATATCTGATACTCTTGAGGAAAGGGACAGAGAAGAATTAGTATCATTGAAAGCTATTAAGGAAGGCCACGGTGCATGAACGGTGTCAGTATCCGTATCATTTGAAGCGTTTGGCCATAAAAACGTTAAATCGATTCACCGCACTACGTTAGAGATAACCTCGGAAAATTTTTTGACTGAAAGCGGAGACTGTATTTTAGCCATAAGATCTACTCTTGTCCCAAGCCTTTTGCCTAAGGCCGCCAAGGATTTAATCAGGAGTGGGGCCCGCGTAACCCTGGAAATAAGAGCTGGCCCTTACGTGGATTGGGTAAGCGGCTGGGGGAGTAGTAATTTAGATTTGAACAGCAATAGAGCTTTAATATTTAGGAAAAGTAGTTTTACGAGCCCTGAGACCGTTGCTATAAATTGCAATAAAGCCGCTAAGGACTTAGATAGGGGCTTAATTGATTTTGTCAAGAGCGGAGTTAAAGTAAGTTTTACGCTCAAAATATCGTTAAACTAGGGTCTGTAATAAACGCGCGGATCGCCATGGGGTGAGTGCGTGGTCGCAGTAAAAGGCTTTGACGGTAAGGGTGCTCGTCGGCGAAAAGATCATGAGGTTGATCTTAGGCGCGGAGAGTATTTTCGCTTTCTAAAGGGAACTTTATGGAGGCTTTTTAGCTAATCCGATTGTTTAAATAAAAATTGTCATATAAGTAAGGGCGCCTCGGTCTTTGCTGTCAAGAGGGTCTGATGGGCTGGTCGATTATTTAATTATTTCAGGCAGATAAATATTAAAAGTAAATCGAGTTAGGCAGCATAGCGTAAAAAGCGAGGGCGAGAACCATACCGATAAGAGGAGCAATTGCCCAAATTAATACTATTTTAATTATTTTTGAATGATTTGATATAGTTATCTTCCTGGCTAATGCGGGACCGAACAGGGCTGCGACGCCAATTTGCGAAACGGATACTGGGATTGCCAGTTGCGTCATAATTTCTACTATCAGCGCGCCACTAAAACTAGCGCCCGATGAAGCTATTGGGCTTATGCCTACTATATCTTGAGATACCGTATTAGTAACGGTCTTTCCCCCTATGTATGATCCTAGGAAAGCGGATATGGCTAACAGGGGGCCGCTTACGGCATCCGAACTTTCCGTCATACCTTCAAGAAGACCAACCGTGTTAGCTCCCAATACATAGGCAACATAGAATGAGGATAATACAACCAAGATAGCGTTAATCTGCGCTCTGTTAAATATGCCCCGCGGGAGTATGCGCCTTAATACCAAATAAATTAAGCCGGCAACAGGTATAGAAACTAAGGGGGCGTATAACCAAGAAAGCGATACTAATCCTGCAAAACCCCAGTTTAGATTGCCAGTAACGATGCCAATTCCAATTGCTCCACCGACAAGTGCTTGGGAAAACGAAAGGGGTAAAGCAAAAAAAGTTACAATAGATAAAACTATTAGAGAAGCAATTAAGAGGCACGCGGCTATTTTAGGATCGTTTGAATTAATCATATACTTAAGTATACTGGGTTTCATTTTCCACCCCTCTAGAAATATTCCCAGCGCAATTCCGATTCCAGCCAGCAGTAGAGCTTTAGACTCATCCATGAGTCCCGCGCCAACGATCGCTCCTATGCACGCCGAAGCGTTATTGGCCCCTATGGCAAATGCAGCTATAAGTGAGAGCAAGAGCAAGAGCAAGTTTACACACCAGATTTTGCCGTTATGATTATAATGACATCTGATGCATCCTCGATTCCATCGAGGACATTATCCAGCCAGAGGATGAAATCTTTTAATTCTAATAGAGTTAAGACGTCGAGTTCGGTTTTTCTAAAAAAAATATTTCTAATTATATGTGCTTTTATTTCGTCTCCTTCCTCTTCCTCTCTCTCAACCTGTATGGCAAGTTTTAGGGCTTGCTTTGGTTCGGAGAGCAGAGATTTTATTCCGTCGATTAGGATCGACATGGCTTCTTCTGCCTTCTTTATTAACATTATGGGGTCATCTTGAGAGAAAATTGTCCTATAAACTTCGTTTGGGATTGGAAATTGCGCTAGGATTCTAGAAGCATCTTTTGAATAATCGGCTACGTTATCTATCTGCTCCATCAAGTTTAGGATATCCTCCCTTATTCCTGCGAAAAAGGCGCCCTCGGAGACCAATACCATAGCTTCCCTGTGAATTAAGTCTACCCTTTCTTCTAGCCTGGAGACTCCTTCACTAGCTGCGTTTACGTCTTGCCAGTTGCCTTGGCTTGCCGCTACCACGACGTTTTCTAAGGATTTTACGGTATCTGTTGCGGCATTAGCCTCTTTTAATATCATTTCAATGGCAAGTTTTTCCTTCTTGCCGAAAAAACTGAATTTACCGAGGCTTTTTGGCCACACTTCTAATCAGATTTTTGTCTTATCAATTTAACTCTGTCGGCGGAAATAGCTCTTTTATTAGGAATAAAATTTCACTTTGAGCTCGGATGTCGAAAGGTCGCCATTGAAATCTATACGCAAATATTTATAGGAAAGCTAGGGGTTTGGGGGAAACGAATCAGGCTTCAGGGAGGGGATACGCGGACCCCAAAAGAAGGGTTTATTGATAATGTTATGCAGTAGCGGTGGGGTGGGGCACGCCCGATTTGCCCACGAATAAACGCCTTAACCCGCCTTCCAGACGTGGCTGAACGAAAGTTCCCAGCGTCGGGAAACTGCGCTCTGGTGGTATGGGGATCGAGCACGGTCGTTGAAGCGGGAAGCGCGGCCTTAGCTGAGGAGTAACTCA
>JAGDXE010000020.1 GCA_023256375.1 Thermoproteati archaeon
GATGAGGAAGTGCAGCGTTGGCATAAAAACCTTTTGCAATTCATCTCCTCCCCGAAGGTCGGAGCTTTCTTGCTCATATCATTGTAAATTCGATTTGAAGGCCCGATACCGCGATTTAACGTCGTATCAGGTATGATAAAAACCAGTAAGCGTTCTTTAGCGCAACTTTGAATACTTCACCGCAAGATCAGCCATTACATCTGCTACGTCCTCACCTCTGTCGCTTATTTCTTCGTAATGCTCGTAAAGGTCCTTGTACTTTATTATCGATACTGCGTCGTTTGACTTGAATACCTCAGCTAAAGAACTCCTCAGTAAATCGTCGCCTTCATTCTCTATTTCGTGAATACGCCTTATAATTTCGTCCAAGTTTTCGGTGTTGCCATTAACCAAGTCCTTCAAATGTTCGACCCCTGCAGTGAGCAGAGATGATAACTCTAAAATTCCTTTTGCGAATTGCCTGGTGACCTCATTGGGCCTTATTTCATAAAGCATCAGCCGATAAACCGTGCCCTGCTCGGCGTCTAGCACGTCGTCCAGTTTCTCCGTTAACTGCGCTATATCCATGTGATCCATAAATGAAATATTCCTTAAATTCAACGAGACGAAAATTTGATGGACTGCGTCATCGCCTTCGTGTTCCCAAAACCTTATTTCGTCTATGCCCTGCTTTGAGTCAATTTCGCCCGTCGAAGCTTTTTGTAGAACGATTGCGCCGTTTCTTATGTCAGTTAAAAGCCTATCAAATAACGATACAAGCGAGGTCTGAAGTAGTATCAATTCATTTTCCAGCGAGCTCTCCTCAAGACTCTTTCCTTTGGTTTCTGGTAGTAGCACGACGGTTACTACCCCACCAAGTAAGGCTAGGCTCGCCAAGAAAAGCATTAGATTATACGGTCCCCACTCGGCTAGGAGCACGGGAAAAATAAATGTAGAGATGGCCGCCCCTAGCTTACCGCTGCTCGCCGCTATACCGTGGCCCGTTGACCTAAATTCCGTCGGAAAAAGCTCCGTGGGGTAAACAAATGTGGTCGTATTAGGGCCAAAATTGCTGAAGAAAAATGTTAAAGAGTAAATAAAAAGAAACGCAACGCCCGAAAGGTCCCTACCAACAAATCCGAGAGTTAAAAACAGGAAACCCATAAGCGCGAACCCGATGGCCTGCATGGCTTTCCTTCCTTCCTTATCCATTAGTAAGACCGCTACCCAGTATCCCGGAAAAGCGGCCAAGCCGAAGGTCAAAGCGCTTACTTCAATTTTTGCAAGTGAACCCGTAAACCCAAGCACCCCAGATAATTCGGGCAAAAATATACCGGTCCCGTAGTAAGACGCGTCGAGCAAAAACCACGCTACTGATACCCCAACCAAAAAGCCCAGGTAAAAACGCATGTATTTTTTAATTTCAAGCTTCGGCGTTTCTTCCCCTCCGACCTGGAGTTCTTTATTAGTCACCGCCTCAACGGTGGAGGCCGCTTCTTGATATTTTCCCACGGAAAGGTCATACCTAGGCGTCTCTGGAATCTTGCGCCTTAAATAAATCACGGAAAGCGCGGGGACCGCCCCAATTCCGAGCATGAGCCTCCATATAAGATCAGCGGGCAGCGATAAATAAAGCAAGCCGAAGGCCACGGCTATCCCCGTAAGTATACCGAAACCCTGCATCGCAAATACCATTGCTGTCAACTGCCCCCGATTTCTCTTGCCCGAATACTCGGCCATTACCGTAGCGCTAGTGGGGTAATCGCCCCCTATGCCGAATCCCATGACGCCCCTCATCAATAAGAGCCAGTAATAAGTTGGAGATAAAGCAGAGCCTATTGCCCCTATGGCTAATATGAACATTTCTAATCCGTAAACGTATTTTCTTCCAAATAGGTCGCCAAGCCTGCCGAATAAGAGAGGACCTAAAAAAGCGCCAAAGAGGGAAGAACTAGTAAGCATCCCCTGCTCGGCGACACTTAAATGAAATACCTGCGTTAAAAAAATAAGTGCTACGCTGATAATCCAAAGGTCATAAGCGTCGGTAAAGAAGCCCATACCTGAGGTAACCCAAACTTTCAAGTGAAAACCCGCGGTGGACAGCTCGTCGAGCGGCTTCAGAAGGCTCCCTCTTTCCATATGAATGCCGATGCGCTTCTTAAGTGCTTTTCGGTATCCATAGGCGCACATAGATCAACCTATGAAATATTTGCAAAAAACCATTCTATAATTGGCTTCAAAAAATTAAGCTGAGCTACTCCCCTCTTGCTGGGAAGCGCACTTCCCCAGCGCCTTAAGGATCATTATGGTTATACCTATCCCCTTTTTCACGTCCGGATCGCCCAAGGCCGCCATCAGCCCTCCTATACCGAGCGGTTTCGCGTTTTTTAACGCATCGGCCCCCATACTCTTTCCCACGCACCCCCCGATTTCTTGCACGGTAGCTTTCAGCTGGATTACGTCTTGCGCGTTTAACTGTTTCATCGCCCCAAGACTGCCGTCTAAGGCTACGGCCATCAGCCTGTACAGAGCGGGTTCTTGAAATAAATATTGAAGTAACTCATCCATTTTTTTGACTGCGACGATTAGCACGTCAAGCGTACCGCTTTTCTCCAGCTCTACGAGGTCAGCGATTAAAGCCTGGACGTCTTGATCCGATAACGATGCCTGGCCTAGGATTCCTTCATCATCTTTTTTGTCTTTTGGCAATTTGAGCACCTCACATCGACGTAAGGAGAAAACTCCTGTAAAACATGTCCTTGACGTACTTACCCAACGGAGAAGTTAGCACGCTGTAACAGTTCCCAATCCACTTAAGGGCGCCATTTTCTTGCGAAATATCGCAATTAATTACAAGGCCTAGATCTCCGTAGTCCATAGCGCACACCATTGCATTTATCTGGCCAGGGTCGACGGGCTCTCCGAGAATCTCTCCGCTTATTACGGACGAACTGGCCAGCGACGTAAAGTGAACCGGAACCCCTGCTGTGGGCAAACCTAAAGTTGGCATGGAGTGCTCGCCGGGCAAAAACACGTCATCGTATTTTTTACTTCTGCCAGTAAGGGGGTCGATATCCGTCCACTCACCCATGGGGGTAGCCTTAGTAAGGGAGGTACCAACGAAAGGCGACGGCACCCTTATTGGAGGGACCGTTATAAGGAAATCATAAGGGATTTCTTGGCCTTCCATCTGAACCGTTTTTCTCTGGCTGTCAACTTTAACGGGCTTTAAACCGCCAAAATACTCTATCCCTTTCTGCTTGAAGAGCTCCTCGGTAATTTTTGCCGCTTCCGAACCCAGAGGCTCAATCGGCACTTTGAATGGGTGAACTAGCGTTATGCTGACCTTGTCGCGTATTCCCCTCTTACGAAACGCAGAGTCTAACTGATTGACTATTTCAAACGGGTAAATACCGCACCTGTACATGGGATGAGGAGTGAAGACAACCAACCTTCCACTCCCGAATGAAGAAAGCCCATCTCTCATTTTTATTGCCCCGTCTAGGGTAAAGTTATGATAACCGCTACCTAAATTATAGGTATCGAAATCGTACTCAATTCCCAAACTTGCCAACAGGTAGTCATAAGGTAACTCACCCGAATCCGTCAAGACCTTTCTATTCTCGGGGTCAACCTTGTTTATCTTTGCGCGAACAAACTTTATTCCCCTGCTCTGCAGGCGAGAAAGGGGTAACCCAACTTCCTCTGGAGTCATATCTCCAAGAGCTACGTTGGCGAAAAATGGAGGGAACTCGTATTTCTCGTTATCGCTTACCATAGTAATTTCGGCTTTGTCCTTCAATTTCTCAGACAGCCTCTTAGCAGCGACTACGCCGCCTACTCCACCCCCGGCTATGAGAATCTTTTTCATAATAAAAGACGGAGGTATCTTTTATTTGTTTCCCACTTTCGGGATATGCCGTTTTAATAAATATCAATAAAAATCTGATTATTATAACCTAAGAAGTTTTTGAGGTAAAAGAACGTTTAAGTACGCGCTTGAAGTATTAACTAAATGACAAAAGTCGTGTTTTTAATAACTAGCGGGTCGGACGACCCGCAAAAATTTCTGCTAGGCTTAACCTTGGCCGAGAGGTCATTTGATGCCAAGAGATATGAAGACGTAAAGGTCTTATTTTTCGGCCCCAGCGAGAGCTACCTAGCCACGGCCAAGCAAGAAGAGATGGAAGTAGTAAACCGCTTGATTAAAAAGGGTTTAATCGATTCTGCGTGCGTTTACGTTGCTAAGCAATCCGGGGTATCCGAAAAGCTTACTCAAATCGGAATCCAGCTCAACCCTATAGGGGAAAGGTTCGCCCATTACGTTAACGCAGGTTTCATCCCGATCACCTTTTAAACCATGTCCTAGGATAAATTGTGAAGCAATTCAATAAATATAGGGCATTTGATTACGTGTACAGCCTGTCCAAATATCATAGAGTACAGGGTTCTGATGCGCTCTTGAAAGTTGCCCAATTCATATTCGACAAACTGAACCGTGACGACAAGCAGCTGATTTATTATAACTACGATGGGGAAAGCCGTTACGGCAATTTTATTGCCCCTATGGGATGGGATCCAATAGACGGGGGATTATACCTGGGAGGAGAGATCTTGATTAGCTATGAAGACGCGCCACTATTTATAACGGTGCATTCTCCACCTGGATACGCGGAGGGCCAGGTTGTAAGCGAGCCCGGTAAAGCTGAGGGGAAGATCTTACTCACGTCTTCTAGAGACGCTAAAAGGGAATACATAAAGGCCGCGAAGGCAGGGGCTAGCGGAGTAATCTTCTACAGTGATGATCTACCCTCTACCGCGATACCCTACAGGTCTTTATTCTTAAAAAAGGACGAAATGAACTACTCGTTACCTGCAGTATCAATACCGAGAAACGTAGTGAATAAGATATTAGAGAAAAACGTGACTATTAGGGTTTCGGCAAAAAGAGAACCCAAGAAAATGCCCGTCATATACGCAGGAACAGAGAAATCAAAGTTCTTAATAACGGCGCATATGTGCCATCCTTTTCCTGGCGCAAATGATAACGCTTCCGGAGCCGGCCTCGCTTTAGAACTGGCCAACGTCGGTGCGGAGGCAGACTTTTTGTGGATACCCGAACATTACGGGTCGATGGCCTTCTTTTCGGATCACAGCCCCTCCTACGAGCTGGGCATAAATCTAGATATGGTAGGGGAGAACCAGAAGATCACTGGATCAACGCTGCAAATATCGTACACACCGTTCTCCCAAAAATCTCCGTATGAAGAAATATTGAAGGCCGCAATAAAAGACATAAGCCCCGCCTATGATATCAGGTATAAATTCGTAGACTTCGACATCGGCAGCGATCACGCAGTGCTAGTGCAGAACGGTATCCCAGCCGTCAGCCTTACGAATTGGCCTGATCTTTACTATCACTCATCAGAAGACTTTGCCGATAAAGTTTCAACGGAAATGTTGGACTTTGTAGGTAAAGGAGTGCTAAACTTTTTGGCGTCAGAACCGCCTATTTATTTAGACGAGATGTGGAGGTCGAAGTACAAGGCATTCCTGCTCAATAGGTTTGGCAGAGAAGATGCCGAAAAATTGATGGCCGTTCAGAGGAGCAGGTACAAGAATTTCCTTCCAGTACCAGCAGCTTACTTAAACTGGAATAACGCAGATAACTTTCCAAATTCATGGAACGCTGGAGCCGCATATTTGGAATATTCAAACCTTTCAGTCCAGCTAGGCGAGAAAGCCGCAAAAAGGCTAGCATCAATAGCTTACGGAATTTCTGAGGAGGACTTAGAAAAATTAAACCAATGGTATAAATGAAGGTTAAAATTAAGGGCTGGCCTGTTAATCCGTACGATTATCAAGCGGACGCGTGAATAAAATAGTTTGCGTGGTTTTTAAAAATTGAGGGTGGTTTTCCTCAGAATAGGGATAGCGAATGAGGCTGTACTATGTGCATTCCCCCATCCACGAACAGCGTAGCTCCAGTAATATAAGATGCGTAATCAGAAGCGAGGTAAAGTACGGCGTAAGCCACTTCCTCTGGCGTACCGAATCTTTTCATCGGATCGCCGCTCGCTAGTTTCTCGTACGCCGTTTTATAATCTTTATCAGGAGATATTTCGCCCATTTTCTGCCTGTTATGCGGGGTATCTATGGGACCGGGCGCGATCGCATTGGCCCTTATCCCGTAGGAAGCTAGCTCAATGGCTAGCTCCCTAGTAAACGTCACTTCTGCAGCCTTAGTCGCAGAGTACACAGAAGTATTCATTTCCGGGTTCAGCGCTTGGACCGAAGATACGTTAATTATCGATCCCCTGCTCTTCTTCAAGTACGGTAGGAATGCCTTTACGGTGTAAAAATACGATGAAAGGTTGACCTTTATCACCTTATCCCACTCATCATAGGTGAGCTCCTCGACCGGCTTATCTATTTCAAGAGCTGCGTTGTTGACCAGAACATCTAATCTCCCGACCCTATTAACCTCTTTTTGTAGCTTTTCGATAGTGTCCAAAGAAGATATATCACCTATGACAAGGCCAACTGCTTTTTCACCCAAAGACTCGTAAACTTTTTTAACGTACCTGTCCGTCAAAGCGTTTAGCACGACTTTACCTCCGCTTTCAACAAATTTTTCCGCCGTCGCCCTGCCTATTCCTTCTCCGGATCCAGTTACCAAGGCCACTTTACCTTCAAAACTTATATTCATTTGCAATATTCAGTCCCTAGCTTAAAAATTTGAGCCAAGAACTGCGCATAAAATAACGATTAAAAGCCGCTTTTATAAAGGAGGAAAATCAGCCATAACGCGGAGCGATACCTAACAGGTACGGGATAGACTACTCCTCGTCCGAGCTTAAGCTTCCCGATCCAGGCTTTCGCTTGCGTATTACGCACCCGAGGCCCCGACTTAAAGCGCGAGGGCGCTCTCCTGTATTTCTTGTTCTGATCGGTTACTTCCGCGATGTGAACGGCAATTGCGTAAACTTCCAGCGAAAAGCCCTTCTTAAAACTCTAAGCAATTGTAGAATCCGTAACTTTTATTCAAACATTAAGATCGATTTTCCAGCGACGGGTTAAAGTTAACCAACCCTTATCTCACCCAGGGTATGAGTTAACGTTCGGAATTGGTTTTTAAGCCGAGGGAGTTATTTTGTATGGTAAACTATTCAAAAGATGGTTTAAAAACTCAGGCGCTCGACATGCTGAGAAAAGCGTGTATCGCCATAACCAACGAAGAGGCAAACCGCATGGAGATTGCTGATTTTGGATTAGGCAATCCAGCCGTAGGCCTCCAGATAATTGTCTACGTTAACAATGACAGATACTGCGCCAAGGAGTTAGTGATTTTGCCCAATCAAACGTGCCCCGAGCACAGGCATCCTCCTATCAACGGAAAGCAAGGAAAGCAAGAAACGTTTAGGTGCAGATGGGGAAAAGTTTTCCTTTACGTGGAGGGGGAACCCACGCCCGTCCCGAAGTGTAAGCCGCCGTACAGAGAAGAATACTATACTGTCTGGCATGAAATAATACTGAATCCAGGAGAGCAATTTACCATACCTCCAAACACAAAGCATTGGTTTCAGGCAGGAGACGAGGGAGCAATAGTATCCGAGTTTTCTTCCACAAGCACCGACGAGTACGACGCGTTCACAGATCCCGAGATCAAAAGGTAGCGTTGCCTCTGCTTCAAAAACCACTCAGAGATAAAAATGCGGCACTTTTCAGAAAATTGTAGTCGAGCGCATTTTACGCATTTTTAAAGTATGCTACCAGCATACCGAAATACGTGGGGTGCGCGTAATATAAATAAACTGGCTTCATTGGTTTATAATTTATTATGCCCAGCATTACCATGAACTGCCAGAAACTATCGGGTTTTGCCCCTTCTATTACCTGGTCTGAAATAGAGGATATGCGGCTGAGCTCTCCGCCCTTGAAAGCCTCAACGATTTCGTTGTCGTATAAGGCGGCCATGGGGCTGTAGCCATACGGGCCGCCAGGCTCATGCGTGTGGGCGTTGTCCGCACTTATTATTATCCCTACTCTTTCCTGCGCGCGATCTATTGCTGAAGCCAGCACTTCGCCAAAACGTGTAAGGATTTCCCTTTTTATTTCTCTGGCCGGCCCGATCAGCAAAACTTTTTCGCCTTTGTATAGGAAGTTTAAAGGGATAGAAGTCCCCCAATCTAAGGGCAAAGATGAAAGGTCTCCTTCCAGCGCGCCAAAATTAACCCCTACAGCGGGGAGCTGGCTCTTCTTTACTTCGTTCAGCAAAGAGTACGCCAACTGCCTGTCCGTTTCCAACTGGATTTCGTGGCCACCCATTTCTCCTTTCAAGTACTGACAAGTTATTACTGCAAAATAATCCGGTATTCTTATGTTATGAGGGGTCAGCACAACTAAAGTGTCCAAGTCATAACTAGATTTTACTATGGCAAGCCTTTTCATAGCTTCGTTAAGCTTTTTCGATTCGGGGTCCTCTGGGTCTATCAGCTCATCCCCGTGGGGGGAAACCGCCATAAAATTTATCATAATGTTACATTTGGCCCCCAAAAAAACTTTATTCAAATTACGTTTAAGGCGCGGGAAAATTCACCCGGTACAAATTTAAACGTCATGAAAGCGCCGGGCGCGTTTCGAGCAGCGTAAGCCTCGGAATTCTTGAGCATTCGTTGCTAGGCTTAAGAGACTTGCTATCAACAACTATGTAGCTTGCCAAACTGACATACTCTCCTCGCTAAAGCTCGGAGTTCTGCTTTTGCTTCCTGTTACTCCTTCACCCCTCACGGTCTGGGAGCGTTTTTGTGGAACTTCCATCCTTGAGCTTCAGGGTCGTCCCTGTCCCGAACGTTGCCCCTTTAGGGGTATCAGTGCTCCCCTTGCACGCATCTCTGTCTGCGTGCAATCTGGATATGCCTTTACCCGCAGTGCTGGGGACAGACTGTGGAGGCATTCCAAACCAGTTGTTGACTGGTTTTGCCATGGAAGTATCCTGCATGCCTTCTTCGAAGGACTTATCCACAGGACTTTCCATAAATGTAGTATTTCCTTCCAGATTAATATACTTTTTGCAATTCATCTCCTCCCTGAAGGTCGGAGCTTTCTTGCTTATTGCTGTAATTTGGCACTGCTTTGACCATGCCG
>JAGDXE010000009.1 GCA_023256375.1 Thermoproteati archaeon
GTTAATCCGAAGCTCATAGTCCGCTCAATTCCCTGGTGGTAGGGCACCACGAATTCGCCCCACGCTCGGCCTGGGAAAGCACTTGCCGGTCCGTTCGCGGGGGCCTCCTGTTTCGGGAGCAGTAGAATGCTAAACGCAACTGAGCTTAAATAATCAGCACCTTAACGCAGGAGAGCTTCTGGCAGTACCATATTATAAGAAGTAGCCCTCATATTAAGCCAAAGGCCGCCTTTTTCCATAACGCTGAAAGCCGTTAAGATATCGGTAAATTGGCACATTAGTCAAAATGGTATATTTGGATCCTACTGGGTTTTAGCCAAAACTCTGGGTCACAGCGCACTTTCTCGTTCCAATATTGCATGTAAAAAAGGCGCACAAAATCCCTGACTTCAAAAAATTTTATTGATACTACTATATGAAAAGGGGTCGCAATAAAATCGATAAAAAATCAACTGCTTTGATAAATTACCGTTTCTGGGTAATCACGCGTGCCTTACTACATCCCTGGATAACTCAAATCTTTCGCCAAAGCCAGCAAATAAAGCACGGCATCAGATTCTTTCCCCGTTCTATTAGGGTGTTTCCATCCTTCGCTTGCACCCTTTATGCATTTTTCCAGTTTGTCCCTATCACCTATACCCATGTTAATAAATGCCCGAGCTAGACTCACCATTAGATCTGATTTATTGGCCGAGACCAAAATCTTTAGTTGGTAAGCAAAGGTCTGCGGGCCCTCCCCCACGCAAATGCCAGTATTTTCCTGACCAATAACCAGACTAGATAGCGCTCTCTCAAGCAAAGACGAAACGGTAGAGTTGTGCTCAATAGCAAATATCTTTACTTTTTTCCAGACCTCATCAGATATCGTGAAGCTAGTACTTACCTTCATAATAGAAATGGTATGTACCAATTTAAGTATTCCGTAGAATTCGTAAGAATCCGGAACGCACAACAGGCTTATTCTGCCGAAACCTGCAGTTGGCCCAAACTAGCCACCCCATAAAAAAGTAAGGCGAAAAATCTAAACCATATACAAAATCGGTTTATTTCACCAGATTTCAAATCCGAAATAAATGGAATACGCAGAAACAGGACCGCCTTTATTGCAATGCATTCAATAAGAGCACCGTAAATTTAATGCTTTTAAATCCACATGCAGACAATTTTACAAATTTCGCTCAAAGATAAAATCCGAAAGATTCTGTTTAACTTTTCGAATCCTGCTTGTCATAGAATACACCATATAACTAAAACGGAGCAGGACAAAAACACAAGATCCCGCCCTAATGGACGAAGCCTCTGAATCTATCGCATGAGACTCGCGATTTCACCCGAAAGATTAACTAACTTAATTTCAAATTAACGATTTTTTTGTTAAAACGATTATAAGCTGTAAAGGTACGCTACATAACCTCAAAAGATAAATATGGCATCACGCACCTCGAGTGCTTTGAAGTAAACCGCATAAACCTCCCAAACTTCAACAAACCCGCCTTAAGCCACGGCTTAAGCTGCGGCTTCGAGTGCTAATGCGCAAGCACCGCGTAACTAGAACAAACAATTAAGCTACCGGCGTAGTTTTTACTAGACTGATTTTGACACACGACTTACTATCGCGTAGCCCATGCAGCAATCAGAAAGAGATATCCCGCCCAGAAAGAACAGTACGTTAAAACGCCTGCCACACGTCGCTACACGCAAGAGCACCGCCGAGCCATCTCCACAAATGCGATGCCCCATTACCCCAACACTAACCGGATCACCCCCTTAACACGCCCTTTCAAAAAGCACTTTCACACTCGCCAGAAAAAAGTATAATTATCTCAAACGAAGCCCCAAAATCAGCATACGCGCCATAACTTTAACCTACGTGGAACGACAAGCCGAAAATTCCAGCTACATACTCATAAGGCCCCTGGCACTAAGTATTATTTAACTATGTATTACTACGTTTTGCTTTGTCACTCACAATATTATATAGTGATACATCGTATTACTATGATAAACGATGCTAATCTAAAGAACTACTAGACCCCGAGTTGCAACTTGCGGAAATAAAATAAAGTTACTGCAAAAATCTATTAAAACGAGCCACAGGCTGCATAAGCTCTATGATAATTATACTTTAAAAATGCTTCCAATTGCAAACAATCAGGCTTCTTCCCGATGGACCACTATACGAGCGAAGTAAGAAGTCTTTGGCTAATAATGCCAGAATACTCAAGAATTTACACAGATCCTAAAGAGGTGCTGTTACATAAAGGATTTATCTTAATCCCTAACTTTTAATCATAAAAATCGATGGTAAACTTAGAATTTATGGGAAACGTCCGACACGGCACTGAGAAGTCAGCCATTAATAATACGGGCAGGAACGCATGAAACGCCAATAAAAACATATCATGGCTTCTTAGTGCTCCTATACGGTGATCACAGACACGCTACTGAGATGCTTTGAAGTGAACTCCGCCCCATTGTGATTGAAATCACATAACACCACATGGCCTTCCGCTAAGCGGCAAGCTGGTAGAACGCGAACACATCTCCCAACAAGAACCAGAGCCGAAAATGATATATATGTGCAAATAGTTAGACATAGTCATGTGTGCTCGCTTTCACGCTGATCGTTTCCACCATTATATTGGGGACTTTCGGCGTCGGGGAAGCGCTTCACACTGAATAGCCCATGCAAATTATAGTATTATATAGAATTTACTATCGGATGTAACGCTCAATCGTTCAACAGCGGGATTGAAAAATACTTTCTAAGGGCCTCAATGCATCCCTGGGGACCCAGAATTTATGTGGACCAGGTAACGATAAGCACTTTCGGATAAGGGGGATATCAGTCTTATATGTTACCGAATTATGGAGGAAAATAGTATTATGCATATAATAATGGATTGATATAAACCTTAATTGCAAACGGGAATAATTATGGAGGTAGCGAGATATCGAATGGCTGTCGGCCAAATGGCTGAGGAAACTCCGCCCGCGCCGCGGGACCGGAGCGCTGGAAAGCGCATGGCGAGAGCCATACAACGGGCGCAGAAACAGAGACACGCGGTAAGAATATGAGGAGGAAGCATAATTGCAGACGATCTTCCGTGGTGGTGAAAAGGCCTGGCTCCGGCGCGCAAGGGCAAGCGTCACCCATGATAACCGCGGGGAGGTGAAGGTAGCCCGCTTAGTTAAATGCCATTTAAAACAGAAGGCGGGTTACGGGTATCACGCTGCCTCCTTTCTAATTCGCGAAGTTGCACGCTTACGACATCGCTAGAAGTTGAGCACGCCGAGTATTCATCCAATAATCTTTTGTTAATTTCCATAAAATGAGAACCCCACCTAAAAGCACTGAGTATTGAAATTGCTTCCGGTATATGCCCTGTTATGTAAAGAGCAGCAGCTGCAGCCTCAGCAGTAGAAAGCGTCATCGGCTGATCTTGCTTAACTGGGTTACCAGCTACTAAAAACGGAAGGGCCCGCCTTTCTTTATTCTTTATCTTCGGAAACATGTTGCGCACGTGCTCCCACGAAGCATCTATTAATGCTAGACCATACTTCGATATAATAACTTCGTCACTAGAAGATAGAGCGTACTCAGAAAAAGGGTCCAGAAGCAATGCCCGTCTAGGTAGGGCAGAGCGCGTCCTCACTATAGTTGCTAAACCAAACTTAGATAGTCTGACGGCGGTACACATGTGGGGATTATCATCACCCACCCTATAAATCCAGATCTTAGTCAACGTAAATAGTGATTCGCTCCTTTTAAAATTAACGTAAATGGTCCTAGCGGCTTAGGAAAAATAGGGATTAAACCATGAGCGAAGCTTTATAAATCATACCGAGGGGGATAAATATATATTCTACCGCAGGTATATATTGCATTGGCTTCCGCATACGTTGTTATAAATACAGAGATCGGCGGCGAAGAAGAAACACTGGCGCAACTAAAAAAAATTCCTCAGGTAAAAGAAGCGCATGAAGTATATGGGGTATATGACATCATTGTAAAGATAGAAGCTCCCACACTAGAGGCACTTAAAGACACGGTCACGAACCAGATAAGGAAGATAGACAAAGTTAGATCAACTCTTACGATGATCGTAACTGAAGAAAAATGATTTTTTTTTAGGTACATGCGAGATTTGTGGCAGCTTCAGTCCATTGAATAGATGCTCCTTGTGCGGCAGACTTGTGTGCGACAAAGACTTCAATAAAGAAAAGGGTATATGCAAAGTATGCGAGGAGACGTTATGCGAAATCTGTGGAAGCAAGCTATCAATAGGTACCTGTAAGGTATGCGGCAGACTTGTGTGCGAAGACGATTCCAAAAGACAAAAAGATGGGTCACTAATTTGCCTGAAATGCTTAAATGGATAGGTTTAGATGATACAGATTCTTATTCAGGAGGCTGCACTACTTGGATTGCAACTAGATTACTTATAGATAATATCAATAACGTACTAGATTTCCCCTACCTCATACGGTTAAATCCTGAAATCCCTTGGAAAACCAGGGGCAACGGGGCTCTAGCTCTTAAATTACGGATTACTGACGAAGACGCAGAGCTCCGCGTAAAGGACTTCATATTGAAGAACTCAAGAATGGAAGGGAAGACGAGCCCTGGTATAATTATTTGCAGACAAAAGATAGCGCTCGATTTTTTTGCTGATAAAACTCTTAAAGATATCGTGACAAAAAGATTGTTAGAAAACGCGTTATCGCAGATACAAGACGCGGAGATTTATTTTATAGATGACCGGAAGAGGGGGTTAATTGGCGCAATCGCGGCGGTAAGCCATCAATGGAAGGACTATACGTACGAGCTAATAGCCTATAGGTCTGACCCAGGCAATGAACGCGCACAAAATCTTGTTGATGTATTATATTTAGATTCTTTTACCTCACCAATAACCTTCTTAAACTTTGATCGCGAGGAAGGAAAACCCCTTATATACCCTCATGGACCAGACCCAGTATTATTTGGGATCAGAGGCGAAGACCCAAACGTCCTAATGGCTTCATTCAACTTAATATCTAATAGGGCACAAATGTGGGCTGTATTTAAAACAAATCAAGCCACAAATGAACACATAATCCCAATAACTGAACTCACTTTTGCTAGGCCGTACACTACAGTAAGCCTAACAGTTTATTTAATAAAAGAGCCCCAAATAGTTAGAGGGGGGCACGTGATCTTGCAGATCAAGGACGCGAAAGGAAACTCAGCCGAAGCAATAGTCTACAGGCAGACGGTAACCCTCAATCGTGCAGCTAGAGAGCTAATGCCTGGAGATAAGTTATTTATTTGGGGTGCAGTACGCCCCGATGCGCGCTCTCTCACCATAAACATACATGGCTTTCGTCCTATTAGTTTAGTTCAAATGGAGTACTCGGTTCCAAAATGCCCACTTTGCGGCCGTAGCATGCGCAAAACAAACATGGCGACCTTCGAATGCGAAAGATGCAAAACAAAATCTCACGCTTTTGCAGTTATTCCGTTAAAGCGCCAGCTACTAGAAGGTAAAGACTATCTTCCATCGCCTTCATCGTTCAAGCATTTGATGAAACCTTGGTCTCGCCGCCCGTTGCAATTAGCGTTTAAATATTCATCAAAATATTACGGCTCAAGAGCTTCCCGCTCATAAAATAGTATCATATACAAAGTATTGGCATCTGGGCCCACTTTACAAATCACCAATTCAGCCAGCTAGGACTTCGATAAGATTTTTAACGAATATAGACAACATAAAATCGTATAATAGGCAACAAAATCGCGAATCCCCACAAGAAGCAATCTGAAAAAAATTTCCGACTTTCGAAATTCTAAGCCTTAGTATTATATCAATGATACTAATATCGACTACTTTCACCATACCCTCTTCATAAGCTTTTAAATTTCGGACCGAAAAGTAAGTAAGAGCCCGCCCGCTGCCGTCCTTAGTACCCTGCACGCATGTGCAATATGTCTATTTATATAGACACAGCCGTATAAAAAAGGCCTTACTACTGTGTAAGATAAAGGTTTTGTAAAGGATTAGCGAGGCGAGGATTTGAACCTCGGATCTCAGGGTTATGAGCCCTGCGAGATAACCTGGCTTCTCTACCTCGCTGAGGATAAAGAAAGCGGATTTTTAAGCTTTCTCTATTAACAGTTTTCAACTGATATTAGATGAAAAAAACGCCTTAGACCCCCCTATTTCGGGTGGAGCGGTTGGAAACCTTATTATCAAAAACAGCCGATTCAAATAATTGCATGAGGCGTTAACTCATTAACACATTTACAGCAACGCGTAAATATAGCGTTAACGGGATTAGAAGTGGCCGTGAAGCCCAAGGTAAAGGTTGAAATCACTGATGAAAAGGGCGGAAAAATAACCCTCATGATGAGTGGGAATTATGACCCAGAAAAAATTCAAAAATTAATGCAGGTTTTGAGCCAAGATGCAGAACCGCAAAACCCAACACAAGATGAACGCGGCACGTTAATCGACCTACTATATGAGGCGGTCCAATTTTTCGGTGAAAGGTGGTTTGATAGCAAAAGCGCAAAAGAACTGCTAGAACAACGTTACGGCAAGAACGTTTCACTTCCCCTAGTATCAACTTACCTAAGTAGGATGAAAGATGGTGGCAGACTCCTGAGTCGCGGTAACCGCGTCCACAGAGAATACCACTTAACATGAAGTACGGGAGGGAACTTCCGCGCCTTAACCCCCGTTGGAGTTAAAATGATCAAATTTATACCCCCACCCGTGCTTTTCTACTGGAATCAAGTTGCCTGGTAAACCAAATAAAAAAAATAAAAAAAATAAAAAAAATAAAA
The DNA here is from genome assembly GCA_023256375.1 of Thermoproteati archaeon. Lineage (GTDB taxonomy): Archaea > Thermoproteota > Thermoprotei_A > Marsarchaeales > UBA168 > UBA168. The sequence goes on from JAGDXE010000009.1 coordinate 6,830, forward strand.
AATTAGATACGTCTCCACCCGAAATAGGGGGGTGGGGGTCCTTTGAGCCAGTAGAGTTGGTTTCTCCGGCCGCCAGGAAAATGATCTTGTCCTTTCTCGTTAAGAATGACAGTAAAACCTCCTTAAGTCATCAACTCATGCTACCGCGTTCTACGCTGTACTTGTACCTCGCCCCAGGAGGGGCCGCTCCCAAAGACCCTGTTATGAATAAAATCTTGCAATACGCGATAAGCAGATACCCGCTGGAGATCAAGAGTATATTAAGAGATTCTGCTAGTTACCTCGAATATTACGTAAACGGGCTGGATTAGCTTGTCGGATCGGCTCTTAAATCAGCCACATCTGGGCGTTCCCTAGCAATATTATTACTTAATAGCACCTAACTCATAGTATTGCTGTGAGCTTTTGAACGAATCTAAGAAAACACCTATATCAGACTTAATTAGTGCTCTTGGTGTGACTAACGCTTCTAGAATACGTACCTACAATCCTTGCTGACATAGCCTTTTCATGGTGGCGCATGCTAGCTGCCCTATTTTTATCTGTGTTATTTAGCTGGGCAGTAGGAATAGCAGCTGGTGTGAGTAAAGGCGCTGAGCGCGCAATCCTGCCGTTACTTGACGTTTTGCAATCTGTTCCAATTCTCGGTTTCTTTCCGATAATGATATATGCGATTATTTCGATTCTACCCGGGAAGCCAGGTATTGAACTGGCCGTCGTATTCTTGATTTTTACGAGTATGGCCTGGAATATGGCGTTTGCTGTGTACGAGTCAATTAAAGCAATTCCTAGGGAATTTTTGGAAATGGCGACCGATCTGAACATGAGTGGGTGGGGCAAGCTGCGCCATATATATATACCTGCCTCATGGCCAAAGCTCGCTTACAACGCGTTGGTCTCGTGGGACGTAGGGCTATTCTTCCTGGTCTCGAGCGAAATCATAACTTTGGGTAATTCTAATTACGCAGTTTCTCATGGTATAGGGGTAGCTATTGCTACATATGCTGCCCAAGGTAATTATGTAGCGTACTCCGAATCAGTCGTCCTGTTACTCGTAGTATTAATTATAACTAGGGCGTTATTCTTGAGGCCCTGGGCTTTATGGTCAGAAAAATTTAAGCCGTCGGATGAGGCTATGCAGATGCGTACAGACGCTGTGTACAGGAGCTATAGATGGGTGGGAGAAAAGGCAAAAGCGAAGGTATTCTCAAATATGAGGCTTAGAGGAATGCTTGCCTTTGCGCCCCACATGAGTAGGGTAGAGGCCAAGATCGGCCAAAGGCTTCGCGCCAGATCTAAAACTATCGGTAAGACCGCGTTTATTGCGTTCTTGTTATTGCTAGCTCTTTTATTGGGAAAGGCAATGTACCCTGGTATAAAAACTATTACATACCAGCATGCTACCGCGTTCTGGCTTGATCTTGCAACTATGGAAAAAGAGGTACTCGTTGCCCTAGCGTTTTCTTTTGCGAGAGTATGGGGCGTTTACTTATTATCTTTAGTAATAGGTATACCCATAGCGATCAAGGCCGGCTTGTCCCAGAGGCTTTACGAACCAGTCTCGACCGTAACTCAGATAATATCATCAGTCCCCGGTCCGGTTTTACTGCCCGCAATGGTTGCAATACTACTGGCATTTCCGTTTAAGGATGAGTTAGTCGCTGCTACTATAATATTTCTAGGTAGTTTCTGGTATATTTTTTTCAACGTATTGGGTGCAGCCCGTACGATACCAAAAACGGTGATAGAGGCCGCGCAATTGTATCAAATAAAGGGATGGAGGTTATGGCGCGATATATATATCCCATCTGTAATGCCCTCAATAATTACTGGGTCAATAACTTTTATTGGAGGGGCATGGAACACGCTTATGGTAGCTGAATACTTCGACGTTTCTTCAAACGGAAGCACCGTAATTTTGACGCAGGTCAATCAAGGCATAGGTAAATTATTGGACATAGCTACCTACAGTGGAAACATCCAGCTTATGCTCTTATCAATCCTATCTATGTCGCTGTTAATAGTAGTTGTTAACCTAACTTTCTGGCGTTGGGCTTATAATTTTACCACGAAGAGGTTTAGCTATAATGTCTGAGGTTGAAACAAACAATCAGGAACAAGAGGCTCAGCCGCCCATAATTTTGGCACTTAAAAACATTAACCTAACCATTCAGTTGGATAAGAGAGTGCTTGAGGTCCTTCGGGACGTGTCGTTTACGGTGAAAGAAGGTGAATTCGTATCAATAATTGGGCCTTCCGGTGCGGGTAAGTCCACCTTGCTAAGAGTTATTGCCGGCCTAGTAAAGCCGACAACCGGCGTGATTTTATACAGAAGTAAGCCCCTCAGCTCTACGACAAAAGGTATATCGATGATTTTTCAAAATTACGCCTTATTACCATGGAAAACTGCATTAGAGAACGTCGAAATTGCCCTTTATTCAAACGATCAACTGTCTTCTAACGATAAAAAAGCAAAGGCGCTAAGATCGTTGGCGAGCGTCGGGCTTGCCGGTTTTGAAAACGCCTACCCTGGAGAGCTCAGCGGTGGGATGAAACAGCGGGTAGCTATTGCCCGGGCTCTCGTGCTTGAACCAGAGATCCTTCTAATGGATGAGCCTTTTAGCGCCTTAGACCCGCTTACGGCTGAGCATCTAAGAGACGAGGTTTACTCATATATTATTAATCCTTCCTCGCCCATCAAGTCCGTAATTATGGTTAGTCATAACGTAGAAGAGGTCGTGGAATTATCTGATAAGGTAATAGTCCTTTCTCCTAGGCCCGCTCACGTAATTGGGCAGGTCAATATAGATTTGGATAGGCCTCGCGATAAGAAGTCTTTTGAGTTTTATACTTACGTAGATCAGATTTTTGCTTTATTAACGTAAGAAGCCCGTTTGTCCGCTCCTAGTTGAAGCTAAGAATTAGCCACGCTTAAATACGGACAATTACCAAATATAAGTTAGGCGATTAGGATGTCCACATGGGAAGACAGATTAATTAAAAAAATGGATATGGTTAAAAAAATGAATTATGGGGATAGGTTATCCCTTTACTCCAACGTGAGGTTAATTAATTTATCAATATTGGAATCTGTTAACGGTTGGAATCAGTGGTTAAGCGATCCTTCTATAATAGATACCTTCACTGAGGAGGAGCTGAAAGAGCTTTTCGACGGCTTTAAGAGTGTCGCCCTCGAATTCATGGAAATGGACCTTAAATGGACTACTAAGAAGGGAAGAGTGGGGCAAGATCAGGGCGCCAGCGACACGTTTGGCGTCAGGTGAGCGGTGAAGACTTTGGGTGGGGCAAGTCTAGCAAGTGCTAAGTATGAGGCCCTGTTCTCATTAGAGGTTGATGGTCCAGTTGACAGGGCTGACATCGTCGGTGCCCTGTTTGGGCAGACCGAGGGCCTGTTTACTGAGGAATATGATCTTAGGGAACTTCAGGAAAAAGGAAAGATCGGTAGAATCCAGATCAACTCAGAAATAAAGGGTAAAAAAACCCTAGGTGAAATAATTGTTCCGTCTAATTTGAGCAAGGAAGAAACGGCCTTTATAATAGCGATCATAGAGAGCGTTGATAAAGTTGGTCCTTATAATGCGAACATACAGTTGAGGTCGCTTACGGATCTCAGAGAGGAGAAGCGGCAAGAGATTTTAAAGCGCACCAAGGAAATCATTGAAAAGCAGAAGGAAAGCGAAAACGTCGGAAGCGTTGAAGAAGCTTTAATGGAATTAATGTATTCTGTTAAAGGCTCTTCAATAGAGGAATATGGTCAGTCGAAGCTTCCGGCTGGTCCAGAAGTAAAGAAATCAGAAGAAGTAATATTGGTTGAAGGGAGGGCCGACGTTATAAACCTGTTAAAGCATGGGTATAAAAACGCTCTTGCATTGGGTGGTGCAACGGGAGGTAATGTACCGAAAGAGATAATTGATCTAGGCAAAGAAAAAACGCTCATAGCTTTCTTGGATGGCGACCGCGGAGGCGACATGATACTAAGGGAGTTGGAAGAAGCTGGCGTTGATATAGACTTTGTTGCGCGTGCACCCAGCGGAAAGGAGGTCGAAGAACTGACGGGAAAAGAGATTACTAGAGCGCTTGACGCAAAGGAACCTTTTGTTAAAACTAAAGAGAGGCTTGAAGAGAAGGCTAAAGCCGAGGTTAACGAGGTTGCTGAAGAAAAAGCTAGCGTTAACGAAGAGAAACCTGCCGAGACCTACCAAAAATCTAGTGAGCCAGCAGTTCAGGAGGCGGTACCTCAGGTCGAGGAAACTAAAGAAGAGGCTAAGCCACAGCTTACCGTAGACAAAAAAGTTATAACAGTCCTTGACAGCGTACAAGGTACGCTAGAGGCGGCTTTGCTCGACTCTAACCTGGATCAGGTAGACCGGATCCCAGTTGGTGACTTAGCAGAAAAACTCGGTGTGTCTGAGGAGGGCAAAATTTACGCGGTAGTATTCGACGGAGTGATAACTCAAAGATTAGTTGATATTGCTGCAGAAAAAGGCGTGAAAACATTAATAGGTGTCAGGGTGGGGAACGTGTCTAAGAATCCTCCTGGGTTAACAATAATACCGGAAGCGGAACTGCGGCGCCAGCCTAGGGCCGATTAAAATCTCCCAACCTTGTTTGCTCCCAAATAGATATGACTTGAGCTGAAAGGGTCTGCTTCTCTTTTCTATAAATATCTAAATTTACTCCGTCCAATCCGGGGTTCACCCAAAGAGGTGGCTTCAGGCTTCCATCTAGCATAAGCACACCCCTCCGCCTTACTAGATTGCCCTCCACGCGAACTTCGCGTTCAACTATTAGGTAAAATGGATTTACTTCTTGTGGGTTTTCTTCGTTGACAACAGATTTTGCTGCCTCTGGTCCCTCAGATAGAGCCTTTATTAGTACATTGCTCTGAAGTTTTCTCGATACCGGCGAGTAATATGGATTTCCGGTCTGGAAGGCAGTAAATAATTCCCCTCCTTTTAGGGCAGCCCATTCTTTTTCTTTTCTTCCTAATAGAAGTTTGTCGTAACTGAAGATTTTATAACAGGTTTCCCTATCAGTTATTGTTCTAGCTCCGTACTTGTACATCGTATTCGGATCGGTTTCGATCGTCGAACTTTGGAAAGACTCGGCGAGATTAACTAAAATCTTCTGCCTAATCTTGGATTTAGCGCTGTTGATTAACCAGCGATCCTTTTCTTGGAGGTCTATGCAATCGTTAAAGCGTCCTTCATAAAGCCCAGTTTTAATAAGTGGTGTATCGGTGGGCTTATATTTTGATATTAATGAAGCAATACCTGAGAGGTTGCTGTAAAGCAAAAAATTATACGATGATGTAATGCTTACCAAAAACTTTGTGGCGTCGATTATTTCTTCAACAGCGGCCTCATTTAGATCTTCATAGAAACCTATTAAATGAGATATTTCTAATGGATCGATCACCAATCTCCCGTTTAACCGTGGGAGTCCCCAGCCCTTAATCATAGAACCTTTCCCGTCACGGCCTAATGCGGCCAAGTCTTTCGCGTGATCTAAGGCTGCAGCTTCTAATCCCCTTCTGGTACGGGTCGTTATCACAATAATATCTGGGTCGTAATAGTTTATTGCTTTGAAGAGCGCGTCCTCATTAACCTCATCCGAAAAGCCTTCCCTAATTTTGCTGCGTATCTTGAAACGCGGCCATCCATCCATATCTATCATGATCCACCTTAACTCGGGATCAACCCTCCCTTCTATTTCGCTTATTTTCTCTATTTGAAATTGAGAAGTCTGCGCCGAGCCGTAGTTATACTCCGGGGTTAGCGTTGCCTGGCACCACTTAAATATTGGAATCCTACTTATTCGTGTAGATGAAGCCCTGGCTTGAGACCTACCGGAACCATCGTAATACCAAATTTCAAAATCCCCGTTCGCGTTCTTATGTACAGTTATCGGATATATTTCCTTTTCCATATAAGAAATATATTCATCTAGTTATAAATTTTTTGTTCTTAGAAGGCTAAACTTATATTTCTGGGTATTTTTTATTAAAATTGAGCGAAAATAATCCGAGTAATGAAACAAAAAAGTCTGAAGAAAAAAACGGTCCGGATACTTACCCGTTGGGGGAATTCTACAAATTATTGGATGGCTATACTTTGTTAAAAAGCCAGAATTTCTGGGAGGCCATATTGGTCGTTGAGAGCGGTAATGGTAGTCGTCAGATAAGGCTTTACAGGTGGAGGAACAAGAACGGACAGTGGAAGGTTGATCTGGCTAGGTTTAACGTTACAAGCTGGGACTTCAGCGCACTAGCTAACAAAGTTAATGAGTTTAAATCTAAATACATGGCGACTAAACGATACGAAATTAGTTTTTTAAAACAGCTTTAACTAAAGCGTACCGCCTGCCGTTTATTTCAAGGTCGCCTATTAGTACGTCTTCTATAGTTATCTTATCGCCCTCATTCAGGCCGGTTTCATGGCAATAATAATAATATTTATCGAACTTATTTTCGCAGGATATTTGCTTGTATTTTACCGTTATACCTTTCATAATGCCTTTTTTATCTAGGATTAGGGTTATCGGTTCTTCGGATATTTCTACGGCACGCAGGTCTTCTCCGGTCTGAGGGCACTTCTTGGTGGAATCCCTTACCTTAATTACCTTATAATTTTTCTTATCGCTTAGGTCACCGCCGCAGAAAGCGTATAGAGGGCATTTTGTGCACTCGGAGTCTACCTGGGCCTTCTTGAATACATATCCAACTTTTGCTGAGCCAGCTGGCATTAGCACTACCTTTCTGTTTTGCATGATTTTATGGTATTTGCTACATTTAAATCAGTCGCTCTAAGGAAAACCCTTTTGCCGCTTTAGCGGAAACGGGTTTAAATAACGATAAAGTTAAAAGGTAAAATCTCTTCAATCTTGGGTTCTGGTTTGCAATCAACAGAGATATTTAAGGGCACTACGACGGTAGGCATTCTTTGCGAGGACGGCGTGATCTTGGCCGCCGATAAGCGGGCTGTATCAGGTTACTTTATAGGGCACAAGAAAACGGATAAAATATCATTAATAAAACCCTATATTGCCGTAACTATGGCGGGCACCGTAGCCGAGGCACAAATTTTAATAGACCAATTAAAGGGTGAGGCGAATCTATTCGAAATGACTTACGGAAGAAGGCTATCCGTTCGGGCGTTAGCGTCATTAGCGGCTCAAGGAATGGGTGGCCAATATCGTTATGCTCGTTATCCCATTCAATTAATAGTCGGAGGTTACGACGATGATGGGCCTGCGCTGTTTGCGGTAGATTTCTTCGGAGCCCTAACCGAAGAAAAAATGATAGCTACGGGTTCTGGATCTCCAGTCGCCCTAGGTCAACTTCAGGGGCATGACTTTCTTCACATGAAAGTTGAGGACTCGGCGCCCTTGGTAAGAAAAGCCATAGAGGCCGCGATAGAATGGGATACTGCAACAGGCGAAGGAGTGGATTTGTTCGTTATAACTAAGAATGGCGCATTTAAGAAGCGAGCAATTTGGTGAACTTTTTTGGAAGACTACGACCTTGAAGCGAGGCTTAAGCAAATAAGGGATGTAATTTTTAGCAGTATTCCTCCTGAGGCAAGGCTTACCAAGGTCGAATTCGAAGGCCCAAACATAGCGCTTTACTGCGAGAAACCTCAGCAACTTTTGGATGATGAATCGATTATTAGAAACATGGCAAAACAGATAAAGACTAGGATAATAGTCAGGACAGACCCGTCACGGCGCATGCTTCCTCAAGACGCCGAGAAGTTAATTAGGAAGGCCCTAGGCGAAGAGGTTGGCCTCGAAAATATTTCGTTTAATGAGGAAGAGGGAGAAGTAATAATAATGGCTAAAAAATACGGCTCCATCGGCGGGCCTGGAAGCCCTCTGCTCAAAGAAATAGCTCAAGAAACTGGTTGGAGGCCGATTTTTGTGCGGGCTCCCCCAATAAAGTCCGCTACGCTCAAGGGAATTCTTTCTTTAATGAGTAATGAGGGGACTTACAGAAAGGATTTTCTCAGAGATGTGGGGCAAAGCATACACCGCCCCCTTATTTATAGAAATAACTACGTTACCGTTAAAGCGTTGGGCGGATTTCAAGAAGTTGGTCGTAGTTCGATACTGGTAGAAACTGCGTCTAGTAAGGTATTGCTGGATTGCGGTGTGAAACCAGGGGCCCTTAATACGCTTGACGAATTTCCCAGGCTAGACACTCTGGGATTTGATTTCCAGGAGTTGGACGCGGTTATAATTAGCCACGCACATCTGGATCACGTTGGATTTTTACCATTTTTGTTTAAGTACGGCTATAGAGGTCCTGTTTATATGACGCGCCCTACGTCAGAATTAATGGCACTACTACAGAGCGATTATATGGATGTAACTGAGAAAGGGGGGAAGAAGCCTCCTTACGGTGTTAACGATTATAAAAAAGCATTACTCCACACAATCCCTTTGGAATACGGAGAGGTAGTGGATATATCGCCCGATATAAAGGCTACCCTTTATAATGCTGGCCATATCTTAGGCTCAGCAATTACACACCTTCATGTGGGCGAGGGCGAGCACAACATCGTTTACACTGGCGACTTCAAATACGCTGATACTAGGCTATTTCAAAGGGCAGAAACAGACTTCCCTCGCGTTGAAACCCTGATCATGGAAAGTACGTACGGGGCAAAAAATGACTTAATGGTCCCTAGGGAGGAGGCCGAAAGACAATTTATAGAGGCGGTCCGCGTAACTCTTGAGCATGGCGGAAGTGTTCTAATACCCGTGTTGTCCGTAGGAAGGGCGCAAGAATTAATGATAATAATGGCGGACGCGTTTAACAAAAAACTACTACCTAAAACCAAGGTGCACATGGAAGGCTTGCTTTATGAAACTACAGCGCTGCATATGGCGCACCCTGAATCGCTTAGCAGGCAACTCAGGGATTCTATATACTATGATGAGAATCCGTTTCTACATGAGAATTTCGATATGCATTTAAGAATAGAGGATCGCCAGAAGTTAGCTACCGGTGAGCCGTGCGTGATAATGGCTCCGGCTGGTATGCTTACTGGCGGCCCAGCGCTCGATTACTTAAAATACATGGTTGAAGAAGAAAAAAACGCAATAATATTTACTAGTTATCAGGCAGAGGGCACTCTTGGAAGAAAAATATCAAAGGGCGCTACAGAAATACAGCTGGAAGACGAATCTGGTGAAGAAAAAGCGTTTAAAGTGCGTATGAAGGTAATACCGATAGAAGGGTTATCGGGGCACTCCGATAGAAGGGAATTAATTCAGTTCATAGAGAGGCTTAGAAGTCACCCAAAGACTATAATAGTTAACCACGGAGAACCCAGGAAAATCGAAGATTTATCATCTTATATTAGGTATAGGTTCCACGTAGACGCACTAGGTCTGGAAATATTGGATACTCTTAGGGTATATTAGTCCCTTATTGTGCATCGCAAAAGCAGTATTTTCATTAAGTTTGGTATTTTGCTACTGCGAACGCTATAATTACAAAGCAACAACTGGTTAAGTCCGAACAGACTTAAAATTGGGAGCACTTCTTTTAAAGTATAAGCCTTGGCTGGAATCAAACTAAAAGGAATTCACGATGTTACTCTACCAGAAAGGATAGCAATAGGCCCCGATTTAATTAGTTCGGCCAACAGCTATATTAAGTCTTTGGTTACTACTGGTTCGGTATTGCTGGTCCACGGAAAACACTCATACCTACCGCTAATTAGCGTTGTTGCTGGTATAAACTTCGTCGAATTGCAGATAGATAAGCCTCCCACACTAGGGGACTTATTGCAGGCTAGCGAGCAGCTTGCATCAAGAGAAAAGATCTCCGCGGTCCTAGCGATAGGAGGGGGATCCATAATAGATAGTGGAAAGTTGTTATCTTCTCGGATAGGCGTTCCTTGCATCTCGATGCCAACGACTTTATCTCATGACGGGATAGCTTCGCCTAGAGCCTCGCTTTATTCAAGCCTAGGCCCTTCGTCTATAGCCGCTAAAGTTCCCAGGGCTGTATTCGTAGATTTGAGGGTTGCGGCGCAATCACCTCATAGATTTGTAGCGGCGGGTTTCGGCGATACTATAGCAAAAAAAACGGCGGTTTTGGATTGGAGGTTAGCAAGCGAAAAAGGGCTAGAAGAGTTTGGGGATTACTCTGCGGCCTTGGCCGGGCTTTCTGCAGATCACGTTCTTGGGGCCACCGACCGTATAGCAACTGGTGAAGAAAGCGGATTAAGGGTTTTAGCAGAAGCCTTGGTAAGTTCGGGGATAGCTATGGCAATAGCTGGGTCTAGCAGGCCAGCAAGTGGATCGGAGCACCTTTTCGCTCACGCTCTCCAGCTTCTTGCTCCTAATAAGGCTTTGCACGGCGAGGCCTGTGGCGTTGGAACTATAATGATGGGAAAGCTCCACGGCTTGGATTGGGAAGCGCTGCGTTACTCCTTAAAATTAGTTGGTGCACCTGTGAACGCTAAGGAATTGCACGTTAGCGGTATTGATGTTATTAGGTCGCTTACGATTGCTCATAAAATAAACAACAGGTACACGATATTAGGTAATGGGCTAAGTTTTGAAGAGGCTGAACGCCTAGCCCGCATTACTAAAGTCTTAGATTAATTTTTTTCCTCGCCCATCTTTTTTCCAGCTGCAACTAGGGCCAGACCAACGGCCGTAGTTATGGGCTCAGGTGCCGCTATTAATATCATACCCAACCCTATGAGTTTTCTTGCGGTGTCCGCGGATTGGGTATGAGGTGATTTTTTTAAATTGTTTAATATATTTATGCAATTAGACTTGTTTGATTCGTTTGGGTTCGCTAAGAACTTATTTAGTGCGGCATAGAGCGAAGTATACTCGTATAGGGAATCCAGCTTATTGATGGCCTCTAATTTGGATAGGGCTCTATTCGCGGAATCTATCCGTCTTTCGGCTTCAAGGATATTGCTGATGTCCACGTGATGCTCTTTCTTGTGAGTTTTTGTAAGTTACCCTGAAACTAATTTATATCGCTAGCGATACGCTTAAAAATAGATAACTATAGATATTATGTCAGAAGTGAAAGACGCTGTGCCAAGGGGCTTTACTAGGTATTACGTGTTGTACCTTTTGTCTAAAAATAGTTTGAGCGGCAAAGAAATAATAGACGCGGCATCGGGTGATCCGAGTTTGCACTGGAAGCCCTCACCGGGTTTAATTTATCCAATGTTGGGTAGATTGCTGGAAGAAGGGTATATAGAAGAATCGGACGGAAAATATAAGATAACAGAAAAAGGCAAGGTAAAGTTAGCTGATTATTATAAGTATCAGGCGCACCTAATCGAGAAGATGTCCGTTCTAGAAGAATTTGCGGCGAAGATAGCTAGTACAAATCTGTTTTTAACAAGTGAAGTAATGGATACGGTGGCTTCAGGGGTTGCGGAAGTAAAAAATACCGTAAGGCCGAATTATAGCCTTAAAAGACTTAAGGAAAAATACAGGGATTTCTTGCGCTCTGAGTTAGAAAGAATTGATCGCGAACTAGGGGAAAGCAATAATTCAAATAAGCAAGAGGGTACGCCGAACCCTTAGCTAGGCGTTTATAGGCGATATTATTATTACGTTATCCCCCCTTACAACTATGGTACCTAAATCCTTAGTTTTGCCGTCTGGTCCGACCTCTTCCGCGTTTTCCAAGACGACATTTAAATAAATATCGTAGTTTTTCAGTAGTCCTCTTATAGTCTTCCCACCCTTGAGTACGAGCAGAACGGTCTTACCGAACGAGTTATCCATAAGTTGTTGCGTAGCAGGTTCAGACAATCTGATAAAATACGTCTCCTGTACTTAACTTTATCGTACTGCACTTGATTAATTCCCACAAAGTTAAATACGTCCCCCCTCTTTACATAAATGGGTAGGAGAAGAAGAAGAAAGGTAACGCCTGTTAAGGTTAGGCGTTCAATACCTAAGGTATTCAGATGCCCTAAATGCGATAATGAAAGCCTTGTTGCTACAGAAACGGGCACGGGGGAAAACGGAGAGAAAGAGTTCATCCTAAAATGTGGGGTTTGCGGCTTTACTCAGAAAGTTACCGTAAATAAGAATCAGCAGGCGGTTGACGCCTATAACAAATTAGTAGATATAATTGCTGGTCTAGCGCGATCAATTTGATTGGAAATATAGAGAGTAGAATAAGACAAATCGTTAGCGAAAAAGGGTTCTTTCATTTTACCTTGATAGATCCTGAGAAAACTGACTCGCTTCAGAAGCAGATCGTGGGATTAGACGCTACTGGCACTGATGGTTACTTAGTTGGTGGAAGTACGGGTTTTTACCCCACTCAAGCGGAAGAAACCGTAAGGGTTATAAAAAACTTTTCGTCGAAGCCCGTAGTTTTATTTCCTGGCGGGTTGTTTGGTTTAGCAAAAAACGCAGACGCTATATTTTATCTGACACTTTTGAACTCACTATCCCCCTATTTCCTAATCGGGGCACAGGCGCAGGCTGCTCCTCTAATTTATAAAATGAAAATGGAGGCAATACCAGTTGGATACGTGGTGTTTGGCAAGAGTAGTATGGTTTCAATAATGGGTATGACGCAAGAAATAGAGCCTAGAAACTACAAGGCCGCGTCCGCATACGCCATGGCGGCTTCTCTAATGGGCATGCACGCGGTCTACCTTGAAGGGGGATCCGGCGTAGAAAAACCTTTGCCCCCTGATACGATATTAAAGGTCAGGTCTTCGATCCCTAAAGACGTCCTCCTAATAGTGGGCGGTGGCATAAGGGAGAAAGAGGACGCCAGATCGGCCGTGGAATCTGGAGCAGATATAATAGTTAATGGCACTGTTGTAGAGGAAAGCGGTAGCAAATCGTTAGCTAAAATAATCGAAGGATGCGGTGAAGGGGTATCGGTTAAGCGGTCAAGGGTCCTACGAGGATGCCCTTGATGGCCTTTTCGGGATAGAATATTATTCATAGCGAACTACCCCATCCTTACGGATGGGGCTTCGCGGTTCATTGGCACGCTTGCTTTTACCTGTGGAAATTTTCTCTGTATTTCTCTAGACGTGATAGTTTTTATCATGTTGATATTAGGTATATTGAGGGCTGGTTTTGCCTTGATTATCGTGTGGAAGTAATCCTTATCAACTCCAATATCTATAACCTAGACTTCGAACGTTTTGCTTATTTCTTGAATTTGTCCTTTTAGGAAGTTCACGATTTCTTCGTTGCCGAACACCTTGCTGCGGTACTTCACCACCTGGGCATAGTGATAATAAAGGGCGTAAACTGAATGCGATTCTTAGTCCGATCTGTGCCGCATAGTTATACCTGTTATTTAATAACTATAAAAAAAGTTTCTATAGGGCTATCTATCCTTTCCCTCACGGGAGGGAACTTCCGCGCCTTAACCCCCGTCACGTTAAAGGCCTCGAATTTTGGTAGGGCTTTATGAAAAAGGCAATTATTACGCGCTAAGAGATTAACGGCAGGTTTGGGGCGAATAGAACTCAGTTAGAAGGGTGCTAAGGATGCGTTTAAAAAATCTATTGAGACCGCATGGATTCGAATAGTTTTAGCGCTGAAAGAACTCCTTTATCTTCAATAAAATTGGCGTTTAAATCTTTAAGTGCTAACTCTAAAGTAGCCAGACCAATTAGAACCTCCCGCTTACCTACTAAATTCATGTGACCGAACCTTAAGATTTTATCTGTGAGAATTCCCTGACCTTCGGCAAATAATACGCCGTACTGCCTTGCTTGCGCAACCACGCTGTTCGAGTTCTGTAAATTAACCGCTGTTACGGTGTTTGATTCGTATCCTTCTTCTGCAAAAATGCTTAATCCCATCCCCCTGAGTCCGGTCCTTACGGCTTGAGCCATCAAACGATGCCTCGCTATCCTGTTGTTTATACCCTCTTCTTCAATCATTTTTAATGCCTCGCCTACCGCCAATAGGATTGGCGTTGAGGTAGTAAAAGGTATATTAATATTGTTACCTTTTATGTAATTCCTTACATCTAAATAATATGAGCGACCCCTTGAATCTTGTTCTAAAGCCTTCATAACCTTATCGCTAATCGTGATAAAAGACATACCCGGAGGAGCTCCTATGCATTTCTGGGAGGCGGTAATCATGACGTCCACGCCCCACTTATCTACTTCTACAAAATCGCCTCCGACGGCGGTGATTCCGTCAACTATTGATACGGCCCCACTCTTTGTAATTTCACTCATAATTTCTTTCATTGGATTTAATACACCCGTTGATGTCTCGTTTTGTACGATTGTGACTATGTCAAAAGGGCCCTTTTCTAACGCCAGCTGGACGTCTTCCTTAGTGATTGCTTTGCCCCATACTTTTTCATAAAGCACGACGTCGTCTGAATAATACTTAGCTATATCATACATGCGTTTAGAAAACACGCCATTTACTAATGATAGAATTCTTGAATGCGGCTTCGATATAGATGACAGAGCTGCGTCCATGGCTGCAGTTCCAGATCCAGTAAGCGGAATTGTAAGGTTCTGCGTACCTTCTATTTTTGAAATAAATTTCGAAACCCAATCTAAGGCCTCTAAAAACTCTTTGTTTCTATGATACCGTATAGGATTAGATAGTGCTTTGAGCACTCTAGGGTGTACTGAAACTGGCCCTGGAGTTAATAGCAATAACTCATCATCATCAAATGACATTTCACTTTAAAAATGTATTATAATATAGATTTTGCGTTTTTATCCACGTAGCCTAACATCCGTGAAATCAGTTATCGGGAATCGTTACTTTGAAATAAACAAGACCTCTTGAGCAATAAACCCCCGGCTTTAAATAGGGTAACACGGTGAATACGGCAATGGCCTATAGGCAAACGCCTTCTAACCTCTGGGACAGGGTGCTGCTAATATAATAACCAGAAAGTGTAAAGTAATTGGACGCAAACCTCAATTAGCAACTAATTAGCTTGGTTTGCGAGTTATATCCGTTATTACTAAACTGGCATCCTCTCATCCCTAAAGGTTAAGGTTCCCGCTTCAACGACGCGTAGCTAATAATAATACCTTCCCGCTGAAGGTATCCCGCCAGAGGCATCTCCACAGGCGTGGATTCGGGTTGCACCAACCCCTATTTTTGCGCTTCAATACGCAATCCCAACGTTTTTATATACTATTCACAAATCATCTCCTCCTACTCGGAGCCTTCTTGCTTACAATCAGTAAAAATGACCGTAAATTGACCAAAAATGTATACCTTTTTAATCGGTCTCGTAGCCACTTTAAGGCTATCTGCGAACTTCGAAATTAGAGCTATGAAATTTACGTCCTCCATACAATTGCGTGGAGTCGCGAGGCTGGGGCAGTGTAAGCTAGACTAATAAAAGCGAAGAGAATAAAGGTTAGTGTTATATAAATTATGAATTGGCGTTTGAAGACGGTTCCTTCATATATGTTGACTATACAGCAAAGAACAAGGACGACGGAAAGGTTTTCGAGACCACATCAGAAGATGTAGCTAAATCCGCGGGTATATATAGGGAGGGCGATACGTACGGTCCCCGCTTAGTAATTTTAGGCCAAGGCTGGGTAACAAAGGGTTTCGAAGAAGCCCTTAAACAAGCCGAACTCGGAAAGCAGGCTAACGTCGAGGTGCCTTTTGAAAAAGGCTACGGAGCGAGGGATCCTAGAAAAGAAAAACATTACCCCATACGGGCATTCGATAAAAAAGAGCCGCCAAGAGTAGGTGCGTTAGTTCAGGTTAACGGAGAAGTTGGTACGGTTCTTAGCGTAGGCGGAGGGAGAGTTTTAATTGACTTTAATGATCCTAGAGCTGGAAAGACCTTAGTTTACGAGTTCACGGTCAAATCGAAACTGGAAACTAATGAAGATAAAATACAAGCGTTAGTTCACAGGAGGTTTTCCGGGCTAAAAAGAGAAAACATAGTCGTCGTTATCGACAAGAATTCATGCACGATCCAATTACCTGAAGAGGCTAATCTTCTTGAAAACGCCCCGTATTATAAGGCTGCCATTGCAAGAGACGTAAATAAATACTTCCCAGATATTTACTTGGTGCATTTTGTAGATACTTACGTGTTTAAAGCACCCCAGCCAAAACCACAGGAAGCAGTCGCAACGCCAGCAGCTCAATCTAAATTACCGGAAAACGAGCAGGTTGCTTCCAAGGCGGCGGATCAGAACGCTACCGTAGAGCAGAGCGTTCAGCAGTCAGAGGCTAGCGCACAGCCAGAGGCTGCGCCTAAAACTGACAGTGCCCCTAGAGCTAAAAACAAAGCGAGGAAAAACGACGGGACTTGACTTTTTGGTTTAATAAATTAAGCTTTTTAATAATTAGATAACTTAAGGTGGAGCAGTTTATGGAAGTCTTAATTTACGATACAATGAGTAGGAATAAAGTCCCCGTTCCTAATAATAACCACAAAGTCGGAATATACGTATGCGGTTTGACGGTCTACGACAGAGCGCACCTGGGGCACGCTAGGGTATTCGTCGTATTCGACGTATTTCGTAGGATTCTAGCTAAAAACGGATATGATGTTAGATACGTACAGAATTTTACGGACGTTGATGATCGCATAATATCAAGGGCGAAAGAATTGGGGGTAAGTGCCAAACAAGTCGCCGATCAATACATAGCTGCGTATTTTGACGACATGAAAAAATTGAACGTAATTGAGGCTGATGTTTATCCCCGCGCTACAGAGCATATAAACGACATCTTGGCGTTAATAAAAAAAATTGAAGAGAAAGGGTACGCGTACACGACCTCTAAGGGCGTTTATTTTAGGGTCCCAAAGTTTAAGCAGTACGGCAAATTGTCCCACCAATCCGTGGATAATCTAAAGAGCGGTGCCCGCGTAGAACCCGATCCTGAAAAAGAGTACCCGCTGGATTTCTCGCTTTGGAAGTTTTATAAAGGCGATCCGGTTGAACCCCGCTGGGACTCTGAATGGGGACCTGGTAGACCAGGTTGGCACATTGAGTGCTCGGCCATGTCCATGAAATATTTGGGAGTAATTGATGTCCATGGTGGTGGGGCTGACCTCATATTTCCGCATCATGAAAACGAAATAGCTCAGAGCGAAGCAGCTACCGATCAAGTGTTTGCACGTTCATGGATGCACGTGGGCCTCTTAAGTATAGAGGGAGAAAAAATGTCAAAATCATTAAAAAATTTTATAACTATTGATGAATCGGTAAAACGCTGGGGCAGCAACGCCGTAAGGCTATTTTTGTTATCAGCTCCATATCGTTCGGCGTTATCTTACTCTGAGGCCGCTTTGGAAAGGTCCGCAGATAACTGGTTGCAAATCGAAGCTACGTACGCTGAAGCGCTTTACCCTAGAACCGGTGACTCGGCAGTATCTGATGAATATTTAATTAAAAATAAAGAATTAGAGCAACGCCTTCTTGCGTATTTAGCAGATGACCTAAATACACCTGCCGCTTTAAACGCGATTTTCCAGTACTTCTCTTATCTTTCGAAGGTTTCGGCGGAAGGGGATGGCCTCAATGAAAGGCAGGCTGAATTAGTAATAAATAACGCAAAAATGATTGAAGAAATGCTGGGCTTTACTTTTCCTAGAAAAGAATTTGGCTATGAAGAGTTGATCTTTGAGCGCTTTGAGCTCAGAAGGCAAAAAAAGTATGCCGAAGCTGATGCTATAAGGAACAAGTTAAGGCAAGATGGCCTATTGCTTATAGATCATAAAGACCACACAATCTGGTTTAAGAGTTCCGTTCCTGATGCCGGCCAAAGGATTACGCGCGCAGGCTCTGGGACTTCTTCCTAAATAGAGGCCGAAACCTTAATAGCGCCGTACAAAATAAAAAAAGAGTTGCCATTTAGTCTGATCGTACGGGTTGGTTATTACCTTTGTTTTGCCTTGGTTGCAGGAGTTTTTATCTACGTAATTTGGTCCGAAAAAAAGAAGCGCTAAGATTTCGAATTGTCATCGTCCTTTTCATTATTATCCCCGGCGCTTAGGGCCGCCATCAGAGATTTAGGGTATTCCGAGAACAATGAAATTCAAGAGACCGCTATGCCAGTAGTAGCAAGCGGCAAAAACGTTTTGATTCTGGCGCCGACTGGCAGCGGGAAAACTGAAGCTGCAATATTTCCTCTGTTCGACGCGCTTCTAAGGGATCCTGAGGGCAGGATTATGTACGTAACTCCCCTAAGATCGCTTAACAGAGATATTGTGCTGAGGTTAAAGAAATTGGGCAAAAGCTTGGGGCTTTCAGTAGCGCTAAGACATGGGGATACGTCCAGCTGGGAAAAAACTAAGATAAGTCGCTCGCCACCCAATCTAATAGTAACTACTCCAGAGTCGCTAGAAGGGCTTCTTATAAGTCCGTCGTTAGTTAATTTTTTAAAAAAGATCAGAGCTGTTGTAATAGATGAAGCCCAGGAGCTAACTAACAGCAAAAGGGGAATAGCACTTTCCTACGCTTTAGAGAGATTGGTCAGCATAAAAGGCGAATTTCAGCGCGTAGGTTTATCTGCGTTCACGTCGGATTATGATTCAGTTGCCCGCGGAATATTTGGAAACCGGCAGTTTGAGGTCGTACAAATTAAAGGGTTTCGTCCAGTCGATATAAGCGTTCAACTAGTTCCTAAAGATGAAGAAATTTTTGCTATAAAAAATATAGCAGATCGGAGTAGCTCAGTCTTAGTTTTTACAAATACCAGGGAAACGGCTGAATGGCTAGGAAAAAAGCTTAGCTATGTTACTGACGTTGGCGTTCATCATGGCTCTCTCTCAAAGGAAGTCAGAGAGAATCTAGAGATGGAATTTAGATCCGGGTCTAAAAAAATTTTGGTATGCACCTCTTCATTAGAGCTCGGAATTGACGTAGGAAGGATTGACACAGTCATACAATATTATTCACCTAGAAGGGTTGAAACTTTGCTTCAAAGAATAGGTAGGGCAGGACATAGACAAGGAGGGGTAGCAAAGGGTTATATAATCACAAATAATGCTCTAGATTATTTGGAATCGCTTGTGCTTGCGAGAAGGGCTAGTCAAAGACTTACAGAAAGGTATCCCGACCCTCCCCTTGGATTAGACGTCTTAGCTCATGAAATGGTTGGCCTTTTACTTGATCGGGGTCGGCTTAAATTAGAAGACCTGCAAACTGCTTTTTCACGCTCGTTTTATTTTAAATCGGACGAGGCAGTAATCGAAGGAATTCTGCAGGCACTTCAGCGCTTAAGAGTATTACGCGTAAGGGATGGGATTATCACAAAAACCATCTTTACAAGAAAGTATTACGCTCTGCACGTATCAATGATACCGAATAAATCAGAATTTTTGATTCGCGAGTCCAGTAGCAGAAAAGAATTAGGTAAGTTGGACTACGAGTTTGTAATAGCTCATTGCCAGCCCGGAGCCTTGGTTCGTTTAGCAGGTAGAGATTGGCGGGTTGAGTCCGTTGATACAGAAAAAATGGAAGTATGGTTTTCTGCAACAGCAGCTTCGGGTTTAGTCCCGTCTTGGGAAGGTGAACTAATTCCAGTGGAATCCGAAATAACTACGGAAGTGGCTAGCTCAAACATTTTTTCATCGGATCTTAAACAGCTAACAGAGGCGGGGTCGCTGGTTAAACTTCAGGAAGATTTGCACAACAATCCACTTCCCGGATACGCCTTAGTTTTTTCTGGGTTGCCAGCGAACGGGCAATTCGATCTGTTTATTTCATCCCCTCTTGGAAGTAGGACTAATATGGCGTTTGGTATTGCGCTGTCCCGCTTCCTAGAAGAACATGGTTTTTCGACTAGTTTCTTTAGGGATCAGTATAAATTGGTGTTTGAAACTGGGTTGCCAATACATGACGACATAATAAAGGAATTCTTCGGTTTAGATGATGAAAGAATAAAGCTTCTTTATATAAATGGACTTTTATCATCTCCCCTTTATTTGAGTCGTCT
The DNA here is from genome assembly GCA_023256375.1 of Thermoproteati archaeon. Classification (GTDB taxonomy): domain Archaea; phylum Thermoproteota; class Thermoprotei_A; order Marsarchaeales; family UBA168; genus UBA168. The sequence continues at coordinate 26,780 of JAGDXE010000009.1, forward strand.
TCTTAGGGTTTGTCTCAGGTTAGGGTTAATCAATTCTAGCATAGTTCCTGGACAGCCTCTACTTAGAAAGATTGCTGACGCTTGGAACAATACTTGGGTAGAAAAGGAGGTAATTTCTGAAATAGCATCCGAAGATGCTGATTTGAAGTCATTTTTATTCTTTTTATCCGAAATTAAGGATGGTAAGTTACCTTTGATTTTTGGATCAGAATACAAAAATGCATTTTTTGTAGAGAAACGCGGTAATGATTTACTTACTGCAATGGATACTATCAATAATAGGTTACTTATTACGCCCATGAAGCTAATATGCCTTAGTTGTGGCTGGCAAAACGTTTACAAAGTTTCGGAGCTTCCAGAAAAAATTAAATGCCCGCATTGTGGCTCCATGATGGTTGCGTGTACGAGTCCTTACTCGGATACGCAAAACTTAGTAAAAAAAGTACGCACCGGGAAAAAATTATCGCCTGACGAGAAGAAGCTAGCCGGTGAACTAATGAAATCTAGTAATTTGGTATCTCAATACGGGAGGTACGCTGCGTATGTACTGGCTGGAAGAGGAATCGGGCCAGAGACCGCCGTCAGAATCCTATTATCTGAATCAAAACTTACTTGGCCCCCTAAGGAAATAATTCGCAAGATAGCAAAAGCCGAAGCAGAGTTTAATCGTACTCATATGTTTTGGCATACTTAACGCTCAGAAATATGCGCTTGGCAATCGAATGACTACTTTGGCGATGAATGAATAAATGCGTACAAGCGAGTCTTAACGCTTTTCTTATGAAAGCGAGCATTTTAAAGTCCGTTGCGAGCTAATTATGGGGGCGGAGAAGCGATTGAGCGCGTGAATAAGCGCAGCGCCTGGATCTTCTGTTTCTCCTAGTTTGATGAACCTAACTTATTGATGCGAGAAGAGGGCGGTTTTCCCGTTGTATTTTAAAACTTTAGTGTATATAGCCCAATGTATTAAGATTTCATCTATCATCTTCTCATTTTCCATTTGGTCTTCCGAAAATGAGACTCCCTTATTAGCTAGGGCCTCGGAGACGTCTTTAGACGTTATAAAATTAGAATTTTTGCTGAGTTCTATAGCCGTTTTAAATGGCTCGATTTTACTTATGTTTACCTTTAACAGGCGTAATCCGTCGGTTTTGTTCTTAACTAATTTGAATCCTAAATCAGTCACCGCAACATCCCCTCCATCAATTTTTATCAAATCTAGTATTTCTGCCGCACTTAATATGGGGAGCATAGACTTTATATCAAAACCAAAATTATTCGCTAGTTTGGCTATATCGGCCCTGCCCCCCTCTCCTATTGCAGCTTCTATCAACGCGATGACTTGGCTGCTGCTCACATTAGCCGGAAAAACATTGGTTTGCGACAAGTTTAAACAACCTTAATTTTAGTCGTTTTGAAAATTTAAACTTTTTGTGGCTTTCATTCGCTAGGTGATTACGATTTAGGCCTTTAATTAATATTTTATTTCGCGTTCAGTATATTGAGAGCTATTATAGGATGTTTTATGCTTTAAACTAATAGCCATTATAAAAGTAAGGTTTTGGATCGTCATGTTTTTAAATAGACGCTCTAATTTATTATGCGCATAGAGATGACCCAGTTTGGGGATCAGTTCCACGGCCCCTAGACGAGGATGATAGTATTGCTGGTCAAAGAAATAATGAATGATAAGCCAATATTTGTTGAAGTACCAAGTAATAGAAAGGTCGCCTTATCTATATTACTAAAAAATGAGGTATCATCTGCACCAGTAGTTAGGAAGGGTAAAAATACGTTAACGGGTATAATATCAATAAACGAACTCATGAATAAAAGCGAGACCGATCAGACGGCGCTTATAATGAATAGCCGGCCTCCGAAAGTTAAGTCGAAAGACCCAATACAAAAAGCGGCGAAAGCAATTATAAAAAGCGGGTTTAGAGCGGTGCCCGTAGTAGACGACGAAGGAAAACTAATCGGTATAGTATCTGTTGAAGATTTACTGTTTAAGGGGAACGATGAAATTATGTTTGGTAACAACGCTGAAAGTTACGTGTCATACAGTTTTGCATCAGCATGGATTCAGACCCCGTTGGCCATAGCGTATAAAATAATGAAATATTACGGATCTGAGACTTTGACTTTAATAGATGACCACGGAAACGCTACCAATTTTATGACCGAATTTGACTTCTTAAGAGAATTAGAAGAGGAGTACAGTAGCACTAAGTCGTTTATGCAGGCTTCAAGCGAGGGAGAAGATTGGGATTGGTCTGTATCACCCGTACTTTACATGGGAACGAAAGCGCTTACTTTTCCTAATAAAAGATTGTCAGAGGTTAAATCTAGAAAACTTCCGATAGTGCCATCTGGGACCCCGGTAAAAACGGTAGTTGAAGAAATGCAGAAGAATAGTTCCCCACAAGTTGGCGTTGGAAACGACCGTGGAATAAAGGGTATGGTATTCGATTTAAACTTAGTTGAGGACTTATTAATTCCTTAACTTATTTTTTTGCATTAAATTTTGGTGTTGCGCCAAAGCCGCAACTGGAACACCTATGAGTATGCACGTTAAATGTATGCTTGCCGCATCTTCTGCATATAACGTGCGTTTTTTTATTCGCGCCTCTTCCCATAGCTGAAGTGCCATTACTCAAGTTTATTCATGTACTTAACTGCGCCTAATAAAAGGCTTTTGCCGTTTTTATTAGGTACCTTGATTAACTCCGCCCTTATTCTGTACGGTATAAGCAATATTTATTAACCTTGACTTTTCCTCGGCTTCAGAGCCAGTTTTAAATTTATACGTAACTGTAAATTCTAGCGAATCGCCATCAATCGAATTAAATTCAACCTTTGCCCCTGCCTCTTCTAAGGCTTGTTTTACGTTCTCCGCGTTTCTATTTATTTTTATGCTAAAGTTTCCCATGTTTTCAGTCTGTTTAGCTAAGAATGTTCCCCCAGTTAATACTGAGTAGCTTGGCAACAAGAGAACTCCTTTTTCGGTTTGTATTTCCGTGACAAATTCATTTAGCTCGCGAATCTTTCCCTTTATATTTAGGGCGGGAATAAAAATATCGTCTCCAAGCTTATAATTAAAAACCTTTTTATTGTCAGGATCACCTTTTGCAATTAGGAAAAATCCTTGGACTAGGGCAGAGTTCGGAATTATTAATTCAGTCCCCCCCTCAGTTTTTACGGAAGTATAAATAGTAGTTATTTTTGTGATTACTCCTGGTAAATTATTTATAAAGATTTTATCCCCAACCTTTATTGGAAAAGCCGCATAAATAAAAGCGCCAGATATTAAATTACTCGCTAAAGTTGATATTGCTAGACCTACTACAATCGCAGCTATTCCTCCGCTAACAAGAATAGTAGTTAAACTGACCTTAATTATAGATAGTATTACTAATGTGCCTATCGTTAGTATTATTATTTCAAATATAAATGTCAGCAAGCCGGCAAGATGAGGACCTAAGTATTTTGTTAATATTTTTGATAAATCCTTTAGTATGTAAAGCAAAACTCCTGTCGCGAAAATCACAATCAATATATGAATATTTGTTTTTGTAGTTGTTTTTAAATGTATTAGTGGTGCTAAGAAATAATCGAATATCATTAAAAATATAACCGTAACGATAATTACGATAGCTAGCTTTAACAGTAAGAGCTTCGCGTTGTTTTCAGCAGTCATATTCAGATAATTGCATTATGCATTTAAGAGTGTTATCATATTGCTTTGATTGGTATGTCGGCTTACGCTTCAAATATGCAGGATTCGTTGCAAGCCCTTTTGGACAGGTTATCTGATATGAGCGAAGGTGAAAGATTGAAGGTTATTTCGTCGCTTTTCGGCCGCCGCGGAAAAAAAGCGATATCGGCGTTTAAAATGAACGATACAATTATGAAATTGCAAGGGTACGACATTTATATTGTAAAAGGAGATAAAAAAAATTATTTGCTTTTTGGATTAAGTTATTGCAGTTGCGAAGATTTTTATTTAAATAACGTCCTTAGAAAAATAAGTAAACCATGTTATCATCAGTTGTTGTTGGCCTTAGTACTGGCGGCCAAAACGCCAATCAAAGAGGTTAATGTTAACGATTTTAAGAAATACATAGAGTCCGACGGTGCTTTAATCCTTTGAGTGCCCTACCAGTTAAAGGACCCTGCAGAGCTACTGCCCCACTGAATCCTTTACGCGGGCGGGCTTGACTTCCGGGTTCGGAATGGGTCCGGGTATTTCCCCGCTCGCTATGACCGGCAGGACAAATTAATTAGGCGCCTAGAATTAAGCTTAACTCCAAGACGCGTTAAAGAATCCACGTGAAAGAAGCCCCTAGTGCTACCAGTAATAGCAAAGAAATAAATGAGTACTTCTCAAGAATTGGTATCGATGTTTTAATGGCTTCATTGATTTTTTCCAAATTTTCCGACCCTATAATTTTTACTTCGTCCAACCGTTTTTGAGCCAATATTACTGCGTCTTTTTCTTTGCTTAACGCTAGTTTTGCGGCCTCAATAGCCATATTTATCACTGCTCTTTGGTCTTCAGCTCCTACCATACTGTACCTATTTACTGATTGAAGCGACGTAGAAAGTTGATGATTATCAGTTGTAGAAACCTCGACGTCTTTAAATCCAAGGGTCTTCAGCTCTTCAATTATTTTATCCCTTAGCCCCGATATCATGTTGTTTCCCTGAAATGAAACGAGAATACCCCTTTTATCCTGAGTTTTCCAGCTTAAGGCTACAGCTCCGCCGTCGCAGATGCCCGTCTTTAGAGAAGCCTTATAGTTTATATGCGAAAAACCGACAAAAAAATCTTGGGGGGTTATTTTATTCTTTAAAAGCCCTAGGATGCCGTCGTGAATTTGATCGACATTTGACGGTGGGAAGTAGTTGAGAGTTGAATAACCATCCAAAGGGCCCGAGTTATGCGCGTCGGCTAATTTACAACCCAGCGTCTCTAAATAATCTCCAGTATTTTGAGGTATGTCGTCGCAAGGAAGAGGTGCTTTACTTAATACTATAAGATTGTTGTCTTCAAGCAATAATGAAGTCATGGTGAACGGCCCAGCGCGCCGCTGATCAAAATATGCTTTCTCATAAACTCTCCAATTTACAGGTGGATCGATAGTAGTTTTAACCAACGGTTTTGGTACGCTTTCTGCTATAAGCTTTGAAAAATTAAAAGCAAGTTTTTTAGAAGGCATATCGTTTTCATGACTACCTTTACCTCTTAGCACTAGGCACGGGGCGTTAGTTGCCTTCTCTAGGTTATCGGATATCATTAGCGGTAGCGTGCTGCTGCCAACTTCGTGAAATGGTCCAGGATGGACATCCGTTATAACTAAACTCCCTAACGGCGTACCCGTTATCTTATCTATAAAATACATTATATTGGTAGCTATACTTTTCTTTATCGAAAGTTGTTGCAAATATTGTTCATATTCTTCATCATTTTTATTAAACCAAGCTCTAAAGAAACTGGCACCGAACCTTGAACCTTTTATACCGATTATTCTTTTTGTGTATTTATCAATTTCATGTATCGTAAGGTACGTTAAAATTATATCTAATGTAAATATTGATAGAATATATATTAATGTAAATCCTCTAGAAATTAGAATCATTGGAAAGAAAAATATAAATATAATTGGGATAGAAGTCAAAGAACTACCTCCAGCTGCTATGTAAGATAAGGCCAGAGGATATGATGTTAGCGCCAAACCTATGATGTAAACGCTTTCGTGAGGTAGCAAATAGATTAATAGCGCTGGTAATGAGTAAAATATATCTGCTAGTAGAACGGACTGTCTAGCGTTAAATAGCTGCTTAGCCTGGAGGTTCGTGACCAAAAAAGTTACGGCTAAGACCTCTGCTATAGAAAATAATACTGCTTGGAAAAGCGAGTAGGCGCGAGCAAAGATTACTAGCAACTCTAAAACAGATATGGGGTATACTAGCCAATCAGGTATTGGTACATGAAAAAGCCACTTCTTTCTTTTCTCTATTTCGTTTGCTGACTTCTCAGGATCCAATTTTACCCCTTAAGGCTTAATAAAACTAAAAGCACCCGCGTCCGCTAAAGCTACAATAACGGAAAAAGTTACGGCTATCGCTATAACAAGGCTGGGTTTAAAGTTAATTCCCTTATCCTCCTCGTAATACCTTACTAGGCCAGCCGCCGTCATAGGAGCTGGTCCCTCTTTCTTTCTTCTTTTACTCATAATAAATTTACTCTTTCTTGCTTAAACGCGTAACGGTTTAAGAAATACCGCGTGCCTCTAAAATGAACTATAAGTACTTGTAAAAATGAAAGGAATAAATGCGAAGATATTCTGTATAAAATTGCGTTGTATGATTACGGAACTACCCGCAGCGAATTATAAGCGCTAGCAAGTAGCTTTACAAATATCGTTTTATCTTTGCAGGTATGGAGAAAATATTTCTTGAAGATGTTTAGATTTAGCGTCATTAGTTAGATGGTCTCTGACGGGCTTTATAGCTTGATCTAAAGCTTCTGCAACCGCGTGCTTAAGATCTAATGGGTGAAGTTTTCCCTCCGAATAATCTCTTGCAAGTACTTCAAAATTCGTATATTCGATATCACCGCCGTGCACTAGTTCCCTTTCTACTTTTAGCCGTTCAAATAATGGGAAAATTATGTATTTTGAATATTCGATTAAAGGATTCCCATCTAAATTTTTTGGAGGGCATACTGCACCTAAAATTTTTTTCTCTATATTTTCTTTATCGTCTGTTAAATATATTGTATTTTTAGGGTTTGACTTTGACATTTTACTAGATATGATTGCGTCCCGCTTAGCGTCTTCGTCCATACCTTTTCCAGCTTTTAATCCCTCCAACCCTACGAGAATGTGATGGTGTACGCCTACCGGTTTTTTACGGCCTAGCTTCTCAGCTACTTCCCTAGCTAGCATATTGGCTTTTCTTTGGTCGAGACCAAGTTGACATATATCTACCCCAAGTTGAAATATATCGGTTACTTGCATAACTGGATAAAATAGCCAAGCGATTTTATCCGAACCGAGCTCATTTCTTCCCATTATTGGAAGGCTGCGAGTTACCCTGCTTACGGTCGTAAAGTTTGATATTTTTAGCATAGTTGTTAGATAGTCCCTGTTCAAGATATCACTACTCCATACGATTTGTACTGACTCGCTTCCAACTGGTATACCTTCACTTTTCCATGCTTCAATAAAATATTCGCCCGCAGCTTTTATTGCGTCCATGTTTCCCCCAAGTTTTCCATTTAACCAAGCGTGCCAATCGGCTAAGAAAAGCTTGAACTTAACGCCTACGTCTAATAATTTCTTTATAGTAATTGCTCTGTATAAAAGTGGGAGATGAGCAATCCCTGACGGTTCAAACCCATCGTACGCTAGGGGGTGCTCGTTTTCTTCTAAGAGGTTTTGCAAATCACTTCTAGTTATTATCTCTTCAGCTACTTCATCGAACACCTTCATTTTTTCATATACGTTCAACGAAAAGTAGCCTCCAAGCCCTCGTAAAAAATATAGAGCTTAACATTTTACGATTATAAAACAAGGATTTAAAAACTTTCATCTATTTCTGGATTGGGCCCTTTTTGCGACCGATCTCATAGTAAGCATTTTGCCCTCTCCTCGGTTCCTAGAAGGGTCCAGTGCTTAGGGAACATAAAATTTAAGTTTAGCGATCAGTATATTTTAACTTAGTAACGAATTGTTTAGCTAAAGTTATTTCAAATGCTACGACGGGGAACTCGAAGCCGTTCTCAAGCAGAACTCTAGGGGAAATCTCAGCGACCCACCCGGAATCAAAAACTGCGGACCTTCCCATCAAGGCAAATGGCAGATCTTGTGATCTTATTCTAAGGTCAATTTTGAGGTCTTGCGCTACCCTAATTAGATCGCCCTGAAGGTTCTCCAGACTGGCTGAATAATCGCTGAATACGGCCGCAAGATTTAATTTCTGGATAGCTTCGCTATTCTTTGGCTCGATTACGGGGCCAACCTCGAAGAAGCGGAGCGGCATACCTTTTTTCTTGTTGGCACTAAGCGCTTTCAAAAGGTCAGGTAAGAGACCGACTCTTAAAGAATCATATGAAGTGCTTACTGGGTTACTGACGCGAATTGGGTTTAGATCGTATACTTCCTTTTGTTTAACTCCATCGCTGAGTACAGTCATTGATACTTCGATGAAGCCTAGCGAAGCCATTTCATCTCTCGCTTTGTCTTTTAGCTTCGAAATGGGGCTTCTACCTCCTATTGTGAATCCGTTTGGTAAACTAGGAGGAATAGAGTTCAGACCTATACCAATCATCGCATCTTCTATTACATCTGGTAAGCCTAATACGTCAAACCTGTAGTAAGGTACTTCTGCTAAAATTTCGTCCCCTATCACGTTGACCGAGTAATCTAAGCGCATGAGAGCTAGCTTTAATTCCTCTGGTTTGAGCTTCGTTCCGATTGCATTGTTAATGACTTTAGTTTTTATTTTTACCCTTTTTCTAGAAAGGTCTGGGCATAGAATTTCCCCCTCATGAGAACGAATCTTGGTCAAACCTATAGCTCCATAACCAGACAGCTCCCTTGCTAATACTGCGGTAACCAATTTGACGGTCCTGTTATCGGTACCCTCTACGTCTACGAATATTTTTTTGGTAAATTTAGTTACCCTCGTCGCTTCCGAATTTATTATTGGGGGCATGGACATAACACCCTTATTGGACATAACGAATAGACCTTCATCAGAGTTAACTAAGTTAGAGTACTCACGGCCCTTCTCGGTCTTTCTGATTACATCTATGGCTTTCATAGCTGCACTCCCGCCTAAAGGCGCAAATTCGACTTGATCAACCTTTCCCGTTACGTACTTTATCGAGGTGATATCGCTTGTGTCATGAATGCCTATTGAAGCTTTTGCCCTATTTCTGCAATACGTTTTATGTAGAAGCTCCTGAAAGTTCATTATGGCCTCTACGTCATCATCATCTAAATACAGCCCAGAAACAAAGAAACCCTGAAAGTAACCCCTATATTTTTCAGTGCTAGCATCCTGGTATATTGGCGTATCATCGTAATACGTGTTTTCTCTCGGGTTAGTTTGACCTAGATAGGCCTTCAGGGCATATGCTAACCCCTTCTCTCCTAGTAGATCGGGCCTATCCGGCGTAACTTCTATCATTAAGCTATCTCTCTCTTTCTCGGAGGAAACTTTTAACGATTGTAAAGTTTCAAGCAGCTTAGATTCAGATAATCCAGAATCTTTTAATAGTTTAACGAGATTTATTTTATTTGTAGGTAATCTAAATCCCCTCCTGCATTAAAACCCCCAAATCAGGGTCATAAAGTAATCTAATATCGTCAATACCAAATTTAGCCATTGCTAAACGGCTTATACCTATTCCCCACGCTAAAACTGGGTGTTTTACGCCCAGGGGTCTAGTTACCTCAGGTCTGAATATACCACCCGGTAGTGTTTCCATCCATCCTAGCGTGGGGTGCTTAACGTAACCTTCAATACTGGGTTCCGTAAACGGAAAGTAACTAGGATAAAATTTTACCTCATTAAAACCTAATTGTTTGGCGAACTGGGTCAGGAAGCCCAATAAATATTTAAGATTTAGGCCTTTATCGACTACTATTCCCTCGCTTTGATAGAACTCTACGTGGTGCCTTTGATCGAGAGCATCTCTTCTAAAAACCCTATCAACGGAGTACATTTTTAATGGGCCCTGATTGTGCGTCGATAAAAACCGAGCTGATACTGCCGTGTTTTGTGATCTAAGAATTAGCGAAGCTGCCTTTTTTTGGTCCCAAGAATATCCCCATCCAGCCTCGTGCTCGCGCGCTACTCTCCGCACAAGTTTCTGATCTTCGAGTTCAGTACTAGCGTTAACGGCAAATATATCGTGCAGTTCTCTTGCGGGGTGATTTTGGGCTTGAAAAAGCGCGTCAAAATTCCAGAACTCGGCTTCTAAATAGGGTCCGTTGAATTCTTGAAAGCCCATGTCTTCTAGAATCTCCCTTACCCAATTCAGGAATTCTTCAAAAAAGTTTTTTCTCCCTCCCCTCGACGCATTTGGAAGGCTTGTAACGTCATAAGCCTTGAGCTTCATCTCTTTCCAACGCCCAGTAATAATATCTTCGTGGGTTAACTTCGATATTTGCTCCTCTTTGTGAAGCCCCTTTGGCAACTCTTTAAAATTCAAGACTTTTTCGGTTCTCTCTTTAATTATGCCCCTTTGGATTGCCTCTTGCGGGTTTTCGTGGATTAATTCTTGAACCGTTTGGGTGGCGGTTTTAAGGGGTTTTATTCTTGTAATGGTTCCCTCTTTACGCAACTGTATATAGCCTTTTTTTATACCCCACGATATCGCCGCACTACTTTCCTCTCCAAAGATTTTTTTTACCTTAGGCAGGTCAAGATTAGGGTCTTGGGTTGCTATTACTGAAAGTTTAACTTCTGGCAGGCCGTCGACTTCATACTTCTGGCCGCGCTCGGTTATCTCGTATTTTTTTATCTCTGTCTTCTCGTAGGAAATTATACCTTCGTCCTTTAACCGCTCTAAAGCCGAGGCAAGAGTAGCTTCGGTTAAGCCTACTATTGAAGCGAGAGCGCTTAGCTCAAGTTGCCGGCCTTTTTTTGAAATCGCGTTAAGAATTTTATTATAATCTATTTCATTCAAGCCGGTGTCCCTCTTCGTCTATTTCTCCTAATCTAATCCTAGTGCTAGAGATAGGTTTTTTGTCGTAGGCAAGAACCATTGGTACTACCACTTTAATAAGTTTTTTTTTGCCTTTCTCTGTCCTAGCCTCATCTACGAGTTGCGCTCCCTTAAAAGACTCCTCGCTTACAATTATGGCGTCAAAATCATCTATAGCTGGGCCTATCGGATCGGATATTGGTACAATGCTGTAACGCCCGTTAAATCCCGCTCCATTTAAGAAGTTAATTAAAGCCAGCCTTCTAGAACTGTAATTATTTGCCAACACTTTATTTTTTTTGGCAAAATCGTCCGTAGTCAGGCCTATAGTTACGTTGTTACCTACAATAAAGGCAATGCCAAGTAAAAAACGGTGCCCCTTATGCAGGTAGTCAAAAGTCCCTCCGATCACTACGCGGTCGAAGCACGCCATGTGGTTTAGTACTAGCTCTTTTTAAGCTGTTTGAGCCGAATTCGTTTTAGCGCCGTTTATGTAAGCATAAAAATGATTCGTTAAGCCCAGAAAATGACCTGGCAAAAAAGTCGTCGCGCAGACAAAAAAAGCAATACTAAAATCCTTATCAAAGTAACGGTTTTTATATTTGCGCGCGCTAATCCACTATGCCATCATGGATATGGACGTAGGTTATAGCTAGACCCCCTCTTCGGTAGCCGTTCGTGAGGCCAAGCGATTTCTCGACGCGGGTAGTTTGCGTTGAATTTACGGATGATATGCAAGAAAACCATATATGCAAAGAGGAATAGAATACCGCCTAGTCCCAATCGTGCCACGTCCCTTCCGACAAGCCACAAAATACGTTCTTCTTTGCGCGCATAGCTTCAGACTTATATATTAATACCTTAAAAGAGTATGAAGTAGATTGAGTGCATATAGCATATTACCAAGCAGTGCCACTGGGTGGATAATATATCTACTCATAACTGCAGCTTGGATATATTTAATGTTTTACGGGCAAAAATTACAATCCATGATATGGAAAAATCAGATAGAGAGCTTTCTAAGGGAAATTAAAATGGTAAGCGACTCAGCCACGGCTAGATTAATAAATTCTATAGTACAACACGGAAAGCCTAACATGGACCCAAGCCAAAGAGTTAAAGATTTCATGGAATTCTTTACTATAGAGCCCGTAGATAGAGATCCAAATGGTGTACTTAAGAGGTTAGAATACCTATTAGACGTTAGGGAAAATCGGTTTGATCAAGAAATGGCTAGGCTCGCTCCAAATGCTTCATTAGAAGAACAAGCAAATTTGGGGGTTGCCATGGAGGCTGCGATGGCGTTAAATTTCATATATAGGTATATAAAACACTTCTTGATAATAGGGACTAAGCAAAATAATTGGATGGTACTAATGCAGGTAGCTATGAGCCTAGGGCAGATAAAGGAAATTGCTCGCAGCTACGAAAAAGCGATGGACGCTTTCCTAGAGGGCAAGCCAATAGGCGATGGCGCGGGACCTATGGTAGTGCACGCCTTGGCTGAAGGTGCTCCCATGCAAGAAATAGAGGGCACTAAAACCGTGTACGCTAGGAAGGAATTCGAAGGAAGGACGCTGTTGATGTTAAAGGCCAAGGGCCCTGGAGGAAGAGTAGGAAAGCCAGGGGAAGGCCTTCAAAAATTAGTGGAAGCTGAGGGGGACAAGGTAAAATTAATAATAACAGTTGACGCTGCCCTCAAATTAGAAGGAGATAATTCTGGTGAAATTGTGGAAGGAGTTGGCGCGGCTATAGGAGATCCAGGTCCAGAAAAGTTCAAGATAGAAGAAGCCGCTAGGGCAAGGCAAGTCCCATTATTGGCAATTATTGTAAAAGAATCTATGGATGAAGCTATAACTGGCATGAAAAAAGAAATAGCTGATGCGATACCTGCTGCGGTTGAAAAGGTTAAACAAGTTATTAGAGAGCAGACAAAGCAAGGCGATGAAATTATAATCGCTGGGATCGGAAACAGTATAGGGGTGGCGTAAATGTCCTCGCAACAAAGGAAACCGTCGATGTATGCTAGGTATGTCAATTTAATAATCGGCGTTATTCTCGCTATATTTTTAATTATATTTGGTTCTCAGTCAATATCAGATGGCGTAATGGGTTTGTTACTAGCATTAGTAAGTTACGCGGCAGCTATAGCGCTTATATATGTTTCGTTCCTGAACTATTATAAGCTAGGTTATAAATCGATTAAGGCGCCTGAAAAGACTTTTACGGTTTTTAAGTGCCCGACTTGTGGGTATCAGATAACTAAAGACTTTTCTTATGGCGATTACGTGGGAAAAAGCGGCGATGTCTGCCCTAAGGACGGAAGCGTTATGGTTATAGATAAAATATACACTGCATCGGCATGATTTTTTGGTTGGATAATTTATCCAAAGATTTAAAAAGGGCGGCGCCCTATTTACAAAATGGCCTCCGAAGTTAAAGAGGATGAAGAATCAAGCGAATTCGGCACTTACGTGGGCCGGAAAGACTTAGACGTGCTTGAAAACGCGAACAAATATATTGGGCCCACAGGGTATTTTTCCTTTTTGGCGGAAAAGGCGCTCGACCGCGAAGTTTCACGGTTTATGCCTAAGGAAATCGAAGGGCCCCGTTCTATGGGCGAAATATACGTGCACAAGCTCCCTCTAAGCGTTTATTTACCGTATTGCAGCGGACATTCAATGCAGGCACTATTGAGTAAGGGTCTAAAGACCTCCAGCGTAATCTCCGGACCGGCTAAGCACTTCGACACTTACGTAGACCACATCGCGAACTACCTTATAACTTTGCAGCATTTTTTCACGGGCGCACAAGCTCTATCTTCTGTAGAGTGGTACGCGGGGCCCTACATAAAGGGAGACAATCTATCTTTCAAAGATGTAAAACAAAACGTTCAACGTTTACTATTTAACTTAAATTATCCGAGCCGCATTGGCATGCAGACTCCGTTCACGAACTTTACAATAAGCCTTGATGCACCGAGAAAAATGCTCGAAGGAGATAAAGCATTAATCGGAGGAAAGGAAGTGGGCCAGCTCGGTCTATACGAAAAAGAGGCCAAAATATTTGTGTTGGCGCTGAACGCTATGCTACGCCAAGGAGACGCTATCGGTCAGCCATTCACGTTTCCTATACCTACGGTGATGGCAACTGCGCGGTCAATTTGGGACGACCCGGAACTGTTCGAATCTTTTTTTGGTACCGCGGCAAAAAAGGGAAGCTTTTACTGGCTTAATACGAGAGTAGTTGATCCGGACGCTAGCTTTGCGATGTGCTGCAGAATAAATATCGATAAAAATGAATTTGCTTACGCCAAAGGATTTTCTATCGGTCAGCCAACGCTTTCGATGGAAAGGCAAAAATTTGGAGGTATATGGGCAATGCCAGATGCTACTGGCTCCGTCAATGCTACGGATGTAAACCTTCCCAGGATTGCTATAAAAACGCAAGGAGACGATAGAGCTTTTTGGGAGCTGTATCGTAAAAAACTTTCTGAAGTTAGGGTAGCGGAAGAATGGCTCAGGGCAAGGTACGTCAAAATGATAAATGAACATGGAGATTTCTATTGGGCTATAAAGGAGTACTTACCGGAATTTCCTGTAAATCACTTTAATACTATAGGGCTGCTTGGCTTACCAGAAGCCGCGGCTATTTACTTACAGCGGCCTGAGCTATGGTATGAGGGGAATAGGAAGGAATGGCTTGAGGCTACAGATTTAATGAAGAAAATGGTTGATTTTTCTGTTGAAACTGCTAGGCAGTGGATGAAGGAGACCAGTATTCCGTGGAACGTGGAAGAGGTACCGGGGGAATCGGCCGCTCCAAAGCTCGCCTACAAAGACTTAAAGGATTATCCTAACCTAAAGCCGTATTTACCTCGGGAAACGGATCCGATATACAGCACAAGCATAGCCCCCTATTATGGATCGATTAGCTTAGCCGAACGCATAGAGATTGAAGCAAGAGTTCAACGCTCTTTTACGGGAGGAGTCATGATGCATATATTCCTTGGCGAAGAGCCCCAGCCAGAAGCGTTGGCTAGCCTCACGAAGAGGCTCATACAAACGGACTTAGTCTATTGGAGCTATACACCCGCTATAACCGTTTGTAAAAGTTGCGGATCTAGTTTTACGGGTATTTATACTACGTGTCCTAGGTGCGGCTCCGATAAAGTTGAGATATGGAGCAGGATAATAGGTTATTACAGGCCGATTAAGAACTGGAATCCTTCAAGGCAGAAAGAGTTTAGGACAAGGGAGCACTATGAGCTGCGAAGAGGAGCCCCTAAAGATAGGCGGGTGGAAGTCCGTTTCTATGATCGACGTTAAAGGTAAGGCTACGTTTACGCTGTGGGTATGCGGTTGTAATTTAAAATGCCCGTTCTGCCATAACTGGAAACTGGCCATTAACTCCCCAGAAGCTTGCTCAGATTTGCAGATTGAAAAGTTAATGAGCGAATTGCAGGCGGCATTTCCTTTAGTGGATTACTTTCACGTTACTGGCGGTGAACCACTTCTTCAATCGAGGAAACTAATTTGTTTATTCAAAAAAATTAAGGATATGGGGTTACAGATTTCATTGAACTCAAACTTGACTTTGCCCTGGTTACTCTCTGGTATTGTAGATTTAGTGGACCACATAGCTACTGACGTTAAGCTCCCAGAATTTTACGGTTACGACAAAAAAACTTCATCCATAATTTTTTCTAATTTTCTTAAGTCCCTTGACATAATTTCTGGTTATAACGTAAAACTTGAGTTAAGAATTCCAGTGGCCAAAGGGTATTCTGAGTACTATTATTCAAGTACTCTTAAGCTAGTACTTGAGCACGTCAAAAATGAATATTATCTGGTTAAAAATCCCTTGCTTGGCCCACCGTTGGTCCAACCGAGGGATTTGGAGTGGTGCAAAATTCATTGTTATTCTTCAGGAGAGGCGTTGGATAAATTACCCAATGCTTAAAAATGGCGGCTTAAATGATAGCGATCAATATTGCAGGCCAAGTATTTAATTGCGGCGTTTACGCTATTATTAGTAGTATTATCTGCATCACCGATAATAAGGTTGAGCGCGTCGCAGCGCGTCGGCAGTTACCCAGTTACGGTTATTGACGATTCGGGTAACTCAGTCACGCTGAACGAAAAACCTACCAGAATTATCTCGCTGTCGCCGAGCAATACTGTGTTAGCTTATGGTTTGGGTTTGGGGAAGTACCTAGTTGGCGGTGTAGGAAATGAATACGTTTGCGGGACCATTGTCCCGATAGTAAGCAATTTAACGAGCGTTGGAGGGTTTTCTGGCCTAGACTACAGTGAAATTTTGGCCCTTAGACCTCAGCTTATTTTGGCATCTGGCATAAATAGCCCTGATCAAATTGCAAAGCTCAAGCAGCTCAACCTGACGGTTGTGGTCCTTAACCCAACGAATATTAGTGGTATAGAAAGAGATATAATTTTACTGGGGAATTTAACTGGCACACAACAGACGGCCAGTAGAATAGTTTATTGGATGAACGATGTGCTAGCGGCCGTTAAGTCTAGACTACCTACGACGGATACAAAAGCATTTTATTTATTAGATACATCAGGCGGGTATTGGACTGCGGGCAACTCAACATTTATGAACTCAATGATACTCCTAGCGGGAGGTTCTAATATAGCGTCAAATATAACGGGTTGGGGAACTATTAGTCCCGAAACAATATTGGCAGAAAACCCTAAAGTTTTGATCCTTGATCAATACGTTAATTCATCTATAGTTAATCAAATGCCTTTTCAGGGTATAGCTGCAGTAAAGCTAGGAAGAGTTTACGTGATTCCTCACGAGGGTTGGTTTGACCAGCCAGACTACAGGATAATATACGGTATAGTATGGCTCGCTGAAGCGTTCCACCCATCGGCCATGAAAGGTTTTACGGTTCCTTCCTGCCCAGCACTTACGGGAAGTGAAAACGTAACGCAGCCAGTTTCAATAGTTGCCCCTAAAATTTCATCAGGAAATATTGAACTTGAATACGCCGTAGCGGGTACAATAATAATAGTTTTAATAGCCGCATTGCTTTTTTACCAATTTAAGACCAGAAAGCAGCGAAGGCGAGGTACTTGAAAAAAACCAACATTTTTTTAATTTTTGGATTTTTTCTAATCAGCGTAATCTTTTCCCTTTGGGTGGGGACCATAAAAACGCCAATAATCTACATTTTGGATTTTTTCTTCGATTTCATTCCGGGTATCCCACCCCCTCCGAATTTGTACTATGAAATTTTATTTTATCTGAGGCTACCAAGAATCATAATGGCTATTCTGGTTGGTTCGGCGCTTGCTATCGGCGGCGTTGTAGTCCAAGCCGTATTTAGAAACCCTATGGCAGAACCCTACGTCATAGGTTTATCTAGTGGCGCGGCGTTAGGGGCTTCGATAGCGTCCACGCTTTCGCTCTACATATTCGGATTCTACACGCTGCAGATCTTGGCGTTTATTTTTTCCATGCTTTCGGTTTTATTAGTTTACTTATTGGCAAAATCGTTGGGTCCCTCTTCAATTATAGGTACTTCCTCCGGCGTGCTCTTGTTATCTGGTATAGCTGTTAGCCTACTCTTCGGATCTTTATCGTCCTTTGTTATTTACGTAAATGCATCTCAGAGACCTGAGGTAATTTTCTGGCTTATGGGTAGCCTGGCGGAGTCCAACTGGCAGGAAGTCCCCCCAGTTTTACTGGTAGTTTTGACCTGTTCGTTTGGACTTTATATGTTTAGACGGGAACTCGACGCTCTTAGTCTCGGCGAAGAAGACGCCCTTTATATCGGCGTTGATGTAAAAACCGTGAAATTCATATTAATGGTTCTAACGGCGCTTTTAGTCGCAAGCGTAGTATCAGTAAGCGGGCTGATAGGCTTCGTTGGATTAATGATACCGCATATGGCTAGGATGAGCTTTGGGTCGTCGCATAGAGTTTTATTGCCATCAAGCGCGATTTTAGGGGCCGTATTCTTATTGTTATGCGACGACTTGGCTAGAACCATAATGGCTCCGCTCGAGATTCCGATAGGGATAATAACCGCTTTTTTTGGTGTCCCGTTCTTTTTCTTTATACTTAGAAGCAGGCGCTACGAATCGGGTGGTTAGTAAATGACGCACTTGCTCGAAATTAAAGACCTTAACGTCTACTTAGACGGCAAACAAATAATCATGGGGGTTAGTACGTACATTGATAAAGGCGAGATTGTAGGCGTGGTAGGCCCTAATGGCTCAGGCAAAACGACGCTTATAAGAGCAGTCGCGGGATTTTTGCCTTATACTGGTAATATATTTTACGAAGGAGTAGAATCAAAAAAATTAAAGAGAAAGCAGGTAGCGAGCTTTTTATCCGTAGTACCTCAAGAGCCCCCATCATCATCGTTAAGGGTTACCGATTTTGTATTATTAGGAAGATATCCATACCTTAACAGGTGGCAGGGTGAAGGTGAAAAAGATTACGCGGTGGTTAAAGAGGTCCTTACCGAGCTTGGCATATCCCACCTAGCTGAGCGCCCAACCGATAAGCTGAGCGGGGGCGAACTCCAAAGGGTAGTGCTTGCAAGAGGTATAATACAGGGTCAAAAATTAATGTTAATGGATGAGCCGACCGCCCATTTAGATCTTAAGGCGCAGCAAGATATCATGCAATTAGTTAAGAGTTTTTCCGAAAAAAGGGCTATAATGGCTACATTCCACGACCTAACTTTGGCTGGCCAGTTTTCAGACCGCATATTGGTCTTAAATAAAGGGGAAATTGTCGCTCAAGGCACCCCCGAAGAGGTCTTAAATCCTGATGTGATTCAATCCGTGTACGGATTAAAAGTTGTAGTGGAAACTAGGCCGGTATTTCACGTTGTCCCCCTGTATAACGGTATTTAGGTGGTAGCTATAATGCGTGGCTCTTGGGCTATAAGCCACCCAATTGGTCAATTATTTCTTTGAGGCTCTTTATTAATATCAGGTTCTTGCTGTGATTTAAAACCCCTATCCTAATATAGTGTTCATCGAGTCCCCTTATCGAGGAAGCGTCCCTGATTAATATACCTTTTTTTAATAGCGAAATTTTGATTTCATGAGCTACTTTCCGTTTTAATTTTATTAAAAAGTAATTTGCATGCGATGGTAAAACCTCTAATCCTAGATCACTTAGGGCATCGCCTAAAAATTTTCTCTCTTTTTTGGCGTATTCCCTACTTTTATCGAAGAATTCTTTGTTTAACCAATGATTAATTGTTTCTATAGCTAATACGTTTACGTTCCACGCTGGTCTTACTGAATCAATTTTTTTGGATACTTCTTGAGAAGAGATGCTATAACCCAGGCGCAGCCCAGGTACCCCTAAGAGTTTTGTCAGAGAGCGTAATACTATAAGCCCATCGCCGGCCTCCGTCATCAAGGTTTCGGTTTCTTTATCTGATAAATCCATGTGCACTTCATCTAAAACTAAGGCGGCTCCGGCCCGTACTACTTCTTCGTAAAAGGACAAAATTTCGTGTTTGCTTAGAACTTCCCCAGTTGGATTGTTTGGATTACAGAGAAATACGAGGGAGGTGTTTTTTTTAATGATTACTTCGTTCAAGTTTGTCGTGAACGGATACCGTACTACGTGAAAGTAAGGTTGATGGCCATGACCAATTGAGGCTTGCTCATATTCGCTGTAAGTAGGAGCAATTATTAAAGTCCTGCCTTTTGGTACGGCCTCAAAAAACAGGTGAATCAGCTCGTTTGCCCCGTTTCCTATTACTATGTTTTCAGGTCTTAAGCCGTGGAACTCGGCTAGGGCGGTTCTGGCCGACCTGGCATCTGGCTCTGGATAATATTTAGAAAGACTAACATATTTTCTTAGGTCTTCCATTAGCCCTTTAGGAGGCGCCAACGGATTGACATTACTACTAAAATCTAATACGGGCATTGGCTTACCATCCTGCCATACATCTGCGCCATGCAGAGCCATTATGGGTAACCTTCGCCTAAGGCATCGCAACCTACCAACTCGCGGGTAAATTTGCGGGCAGGAAGGGGTTTTCCATTTAACCTAGTGCCTATTACAGTCGCGAGTTCGGCTTGCAACAACCATATTCATGGAAAAGTTCTGTAAATTTATAAAACTTTCTTATTTCTAAGAAATCTGAGTGGGCAGTAATGCTAAGTCCTAAAAATAGTCCATGGCCTTCTAAAAACGCTTTTTGCGCAGTTTCAACTTAAATTACGCGTGGAAGGTCTTAATGAGGGTTAAGCTTAGCCCCCTGTAACTATGGAACACCGGTTTATGTTCCAAAAGACATCGGTCCTCAATAAAAGAGTAGATTGCTTTATAAAACCGACGCAGATTTGTAGAGGAATGCGGGTGCGTTTTAGCACAAAATTTTTAGCTCTAACGAGGGTTAACGGGAAAGTCCCCGTCCGCGAAGGAGGAGATGGATAGCCCCTTAGGTTTATTAATAACGTTAGGCGGTAGCGGTAGGGTGGGGCACGCCCGATTTGCCCGTGGATAAACGCCTTGACCCGCCTTTCGAGCGAACGAAAGTTCCCAGCGTCGGTAAACTGCTCTCTGATATG
>JAGDXE010000002.1 GCA_023256375.1 Thermoproteati archaeon
TCAAGGAGAGGTTCCCCGAGGCCCCCTCCTTGGGCGCTGTCGAGGCCGACAAAGAAGCTAAATAATTTTTTGTTTATTATTAGTTTTTAGTGCGGGAGGTGGGGTTTGAACCCACGCAGCCAACGGCACTGGAGTTCTGACCTAGAGGCCCTCAGTCCAGCCCCTTTGACCAAGCTCGGGCACTCCCGCATTAAAAAAGCCCAAAACAGATATTAGGTTTTTCGGTTCGATTTTTGGTCGAGAGTTGCTTGATCTTAAGGATTATTCAGGGCGCTAGTGGCCTTTAGGTTTAAGGCGTTTGTTTGAGGTCATAACTTTGTTGCTTACTTAATTGTGGGCTACAAATTATGGCTTAGCGCTAAAACAGCATAGGGCTCTGGGCGGCCAGTGACGCTTGTCCTTCAGGCGGGTGGTTGTAATCGGGGTAATTATTTATTGCTGATATATGAGAAAGAGCCAAGGCTTTCCGTGGGAAAGCTCTCAGCTAGACCTACAAACGAAAACTTTAGTGATCAGTAACTCGACCTAATCGTTCGGATAGAGGGTATCATAGCATGACGCATTATTTCTTTCTCGATTTTATCCTTCTTATTATTACTAACTCAAGTTTTGAGTGATTTTTTTAGAATACGATTTTATTAGGTCGCTTGTCCTCAATACCCCTTTGAGCATTCCATCATTATCTACCACGAAGAGTATTCCCTTGCCGCTTTGTATTATGCGGTTTGCTGCCTTAATTTCTTCATCGTTTGTTTTGAGTGGTTTATCAATTATCATTAGATCGTTTATACTCGAAAGCGGGGAAGCTACGAGGTTTTCGAGCTCCAGTCTGCCAAGGTATTTTCCGTCTTTGGATACTATGGGAAGGGCGGTATCACCTGCTAACGAAAATAGAGAAAACGCTTTGGCCGGATGGTCATCAGGTAGTAATCTGAACCTGGCCGGCCTCATAACGTCGGTTATTAAGGTATTTGGTCCTTCCTCAGATTTATGGCTTAGCCTTAGCAAGGCCAGGTGAGTTCTGGCGGGAGAAAAATCTAGCTGATTATCGTAAAGGCCCTTATTTCCAGTCAATATGTAGGCTGTAGCTGCTGCCAGGAGGGCTGGTATTATAGCTGCAGGAGTCATCGTTTCAGCTACAAATGCGACGGCAGCCAATATCGTTTTATTCGTGGCCGCTACCATTGCGGCAGCGCCAGCCGCTACCAGAATGGCGCTAAACGGCAAGCCCAATGCCTTCATAAATCCTACTGAAGCGACGGCCCCGATAAAAATTGATGGTATAAAAAGTCCTCCCGATCCTCCCCCGTTAAGCGTCGTTGAGGTGGTAATTATTTTTGCAAAGACTAGGACTAGAATAAAAATTGCTCCATACTTCCAAATACCGTTAAGCGAAGTGGCGTTTATCGAAGCGCTTATTGTGGGGTAACCTACCCCTAGCGTCATGGGTTCAAAGTAGCCTATAAAAGCAACTAAAACGCCCGCGCATATTACGGTCAATAAGCCCTTTGTACTGAATGATGAGGGTGCGAACTTTTGTGCGTATTTATACACGTAAACAAATGCGAGCGCAAGCCCCCCAAGGAACAATCCCTCTACGACGGAAAAAATCAGTTCGAGATCTGTAGGAAACAAAGTACTACTTGTAAACTGAAATATAGGGGTCTGGCCTAGTATAGCTATGTAGATTAAATATGATATGACAGCCATAGGAATGGCCGGCAGGAAAACGTGGTGCTCTAAATCTTGTCTGTAAGGTACTTCAATAGCAAATAAAATTCCCGTGAGCGGAGCTTTCAAGACCGCGCCTAAGGCGGCCCCAGCACCAGCTAAGAACAATATTCTTGCGTCGTTTCCCTTTACGCCGAGTAAATTGCTTAGCCGATAGGAAATGGATCCGCCTATGGAAAGGCTTGGTCCTTCAAGGCCTGCGCTCCCCCCGACGCCCATAGTTACCGCCGATGATATCGGTGAAGTTATCGAGTTTCTAGCGTCGCCTCTTCCGTCTTCGTAATGAAACCTCCTAAGTACTTCATGAGTGGTTGAACCTGGGCTGGATTTCCCTAAGATTGTTATAATTGAGTAGGCCGTTAATAGCCCTAGCGGTATTACTACAAAAATTGCGGGGGTAAGTAGATAAGGATATGACTCATCCCATATTAGGTCATAGAGTTCTACAAATGCCGCTTCAGCAAGGCCTATGGCGGCTCCAATTATAACCGGGATCAGTATCCATTTGTGTATTAGTGTCCTTATCTCGATTGAAGTGTTAATCCTCAATCTCTTTTTCTTTGAGAAATCGCTATTAAGTATATGTAATTCTGGAGCTTTACGTAATTTTTTGAAATGCAGTAATCAATGGTTTGGCGTCGAGGCCTTTATTCTTAAGTTTATAATTCCTCATAAATTTTGATAAAACTTCTTTGGTAGATATGAAGACAAAACGAATTGCCGCACCTATTACGGTTGGCCTGCCTCTTTTATACTTAATAGTTCATCATCTTTCCAAAGCATTTCGAGGCGATTCCTGTTTTTGTAAAGTCCATCTTGTATTACTGAAGTAACTATTAAAGGAAGAGATACCATGGGATCTACGTAAGCCGTAGCTCTAGTGGCCTTCTTAGAGATTTTTCCCCAGCTGGTTGCCTCTTCAAGCGTACTACCGCTCAGGCCTCCCCAATGAGGCGAATCGGTGGTCAGCTGAAATGCATAAAGATGCCCTCCGGTATCTACATTAAAAACGTACCCCATGACTACAGAATCATTTATGAAGTTCTTAGGCACTCCTCCCGCTACGTATATGGCTGCCGTGTGCCTGTATTTAACAACTATTTGGGTCAACTCGTAATTATCCCTTATTGAGTCTATGTACATCCTTGGCTTTTCATTAAGTTTTGCCCAGCGATAATATGAAGTTAGCCCTATACCTATGGAACTATCATTTATGGCGGGAATAAATATAGGGACGCCTTTTTTTGCTGCAGTAGCCACTATGGATTTTTCGTCGTTTAGCTGCTTCCCGAGAAGTTGCATGAATTCTCTGCTGGAATATCCCCGCGGCTCTAAGGAGGAGGCGAAATCCCCTATCCAGGTATCCGTTTCGATGAATTTTTCCTCATCAACGTAAGTATCATATATTCTATCTATGTATAAGTCTCTTAGTTCAGCGTCATTGGAATTCGGGGTGCCCATATAGTGATTGTAGCCCCTGGCCTGGTATACGTCTTGATACATTATCGCGCCAGTAGAAACTATAACATCTACGAGTCCTAAATCGACCATGCTCCTTATTACCTCTCTCAGGCCTCCGGCTATGAGAGGTCCGGCTAGACCTAAGAATATTACAGGCCGCCTTGCATCGGTGAGCATGTTTTCATATACTTCAAGGCATTTGCCCATATTTCTTGCCTGCACGGACATATCGGAATAGGCGTGCAGTAAATCCGATACAGTTTTCGTCGAAAGGGGATTAATTGCTTTTATCGGTTTGGAAAGTAATTCGTTTTTTCTCTTTCTCTCTTCTGGGGTAAGGTTTGTAACCTCTTTTATTTCTACCATAATGGGCTAAGCGTCCACCTAAAAAAATCTATTGATAAAACTATTGAATGATTTTAACATTTTTTTAAACGGGTGCGGCAGGCCGGGTATTTAGTACAAAGGCGAGCGGTTATTAGGGCTAATTTCCATTTGAAACTCACTTTTGCGCGTTTCTTCCAAGGAAGAAACGCGATTTCCGCTGTAATTAAGCCGAGTTGAGCGATAGGAATGGGGGCATTATTTATTTTCGGGGATACCGAGTAATCCCCGTTTGCGGCGATAGCTTGAATTGACCGGAGCGTACTTGGCTGGTTTTTCATCTTATATGATGGCTGGTTTGTATATAGCTGCTGGGGTAATACCTATTGTGCTTTATTTCTTAGAGGTCAAGAAAAAAAGCAGGTCCGCACAGCCGCAAGCCCCCGAGGGTATCATCGAAGATGTAGAAGAGGTTGGAAAAAAAGATCAAAAAATTCAAGCGCAAAAACAAGCTAAGAGCTCCTCAATGTTTACGATTTCGGCTGAGGGAGGATTTGTAACGATGAATACCAGCGTAGGCACAGAAGCTGGTTTTTCTGAAGATATAAAATTCGAGCCCGAAGTGCCACTGGAAAGTTCTTTACTGAATACGGTATGGGAAAGTCAAGTACTTACTTCGTCCGATGATGGTAGCCCTAGCTTCATAATAAAGGCGAAGGCTTCGAGGGACAAGCTTTGAATAAGTTATCCTCCGCCGGGCCGGGCCTAATCGAAGGGCTTTCATGCGTAGAAGCCTCAATGATAGGTACGTACGCGTATATTTTCGGTACTGATAAGGGAACGCTTCTTTGGGCGGTAATTGTCCCTTTTTTACTATGGCCGTTAATAGAAGCGTCGGCCTCGCTATTAGGAGAAGGGACGCGGATGAATTTTTTAGAAATCATCAAAAGGAAATATGGAGATGGCTTAGCGGCTTTGGCCGCTTTATCTTTATTGGCTAGTAATCTGTCTGCTATGGTAGCGGAATTAATAGCTGCATCGTTGGCTCTTTCGATGCTGAGCGGTTTCCCTTGGCCGGTGTTTGTCCCTATATCTTTATCGGTACTGTTTTTAGCGCCAAGCGCAAGCGGCAGGCACTGGAAGTTGATAGTCCTTATGGGCTCCCTTCCTATGCTAGCTTTTCCCGCTACAGCCCTACTCGTTATCCTAAGAAATCCCATATCGTTAGGCCTCGTGGGCTCTGGGGTCTTTAGGGTGAACGGGGTATTTAATGGCTCAGATGTCATCGCGATAATTGGAGCTACAGTTGCGCCGGACGCAATTTTTTTTGCTGAAGAGAGCGGTTACGAAGAAAAGACAAGCTTTCTGGGAGTCGGTATTGGTCACGTAGTGGCCTTGCTAGTTTCTCTATCAGTAGCAATAACGTTCGCCCTTAGCTTTGCAGGAGTTCCGCCGTCAAGTTTAGTGGGCATAGCTGGTGCACTAACTCCTACTCTGGGAAATTACGCTTACTTCATATTTCCAGTGGCCCTGTTTTCTTCATGCGTTGCCGCTTTCGCCGTCGCGTTGAAGCCTTGGCTTTCGAGCCTGTCGTTTTTAACGGGGCTTCCAAGGTCGCGTAGGGAAGAATTTCTTCCTGCAACTGTTGTACTGGTTATGGGCACAAGTTTGTACCTTGGTCTAATGGAAAGTTGGAGGGCTAGGGCCTTTGAGCAGGCTGCTTATACATCTGGTGTAATATCGTCAGTTGGACTGATTGCGCCCTTAATTTTATTAAGTGCCTTAGTATTCAACGCGAAAAATAAAAAGAACCTTCCTTTGTCTTTGAAGGTCTTTCTTCCGCTGTACTCATTATTATTGGTTGGTATAGTTTTTTCTGGCCTATTATCAATTATTATTTAAAAAAAATACTAATATGCCCGTTTACTTTACTTGTTCTACTGCGCTTTGGCCGTCTGCGAACTCAGGTATTATATTGATAGCCCCTTCTGGGCAGGCCGCTACACAGGCAGCACAACCTAGACAGGCTGACATTGAATTATGAATTTTTATCGGTACCGCATCTTTCTTTCCCTCTACTTGAGAGTGGAATGCGTCAGCCGCCTCCTTATTATCTACGTACCCATCGATAGCTTTACACCACCTTTTATCTGCGGTTAGCTCTAATATTTGGACAGGGCAGACTTGAACGCATTGGCCGTTACCTGTGCATTTGGAATAATCATAAACAACATCTGGTGGCATTTTGACCGTAAAACCGAAAAACAACGGCTTTAAGCCTTGTGATTCATTTTAGTGGTTAATCTGTTGAAAAATATAATTATAGAATTTAGCTTAATCAAGCTTCTGAGGTCGGCGGCCAGCGTCGACGAGCTCTTGTACTGCTCTTAGCTCTCTGGTCTTTATTACAAATCTATTAGCGAGAAGGCTCCGATTTCCAGGGAGGAGATGAATTGCAGAAAGTATATAAAAGGGGGGATACCACGTACATGGAAAGTAATGTAAATAAGTCCTTCAAAGAAGGCATGCAGGATACTCCAACAGTAAAACTAGTTGAGGCTGGTTTAGAACGTATCCACGACCTGCCCCCAAGCATTGTGGATAAAGCGTCCAGATCGCGCGCAGAGGGGGATGCGTGCAAAGCGAGCACTGATACCCCCATAGGGGCAACTTCGAGGGCAGCGGAAACCCCAGAACCTCCGAAGCTTCAGCGAGGAAAGTACGTCGGTTGGGATAAAGCTATAATTAGCCTTAAAATGTTCAATCTATCGGCATTTCAGAATTGCCGTCCTGAATTAGGCTACTTAAAATGCTCATATCCTTTATTACCAATTACTGTATCTTTATATTTTATTATCCCAGTTCCTTTATTAGTAAAGCCAATCGCTCTAAAACCGAATTCGCTTAGCTTCGGCTCGGCAGCTGCGGGAAAAATTCCCACTAATTCGTACTCCTCCCCCCCGTAAAAAACGTATGAAGTTGGATCTATATAATTTGTTTCAAAGAAGTTTTTGAGGTCGTCGTCTATTGGCATTTCTTTGATTTCAACGTCTAAGCCGTTAAGGCGCGAGAGCTCTGATAACGTTAGGGCTAGACCATCGCTGCTATCCATAGAAGACTTTGCGCCTAGGTTGGAAAGAGCAAGTCCGCTTTTTACCCTCGCTTTTGGTTTTCTAAACGCCTCGAGCGCCTTGCTGAGGATCGGATCGTCGAGATGGATTTTTCCAAGCATGTAATTCAGACCAAGTGACGTGTAGCCGAAGTTCCCAGTAACCGCTACGATATCGCCATTTTCAATTTTAACGCGCGCTGTTCTCGGCGTGTAGATGTTATCTGGGTGCAAACCTATTCCTGAGATTGCGACGACCCCGTCTTGTGCCTCCCCCGTATCGCCACCAATCAGGTGGCCCCCGTATTCACTCGCCGCATCATTCATACCATTTTCTAGGCTTATTGCATCTTCTTCTTCCATGTCTCCTGGTAATGAAAGTGAGCACATGAACAGGTACGGAGAAGCACCCTTTGCAGCCATATCCGAAGCAACGGCGGTTATTGCCTTCCAGCCTACGTCATAGGCGGCAAGAGCCTTTGGCCGATCCGTACTAAATACAAACGTATCGATCTTAAAAGAAATTAGTTGATTGCCTAAGGTAAAAGCTTGCGTATCGTCAAAAAGAGGGAAGACGCCGTCTGGAAGCTTTAACGAAGAAAGAAAGGCGTTTACAAGCTTTCTTTCTCCTAATTCTTTTATTTTCATAGTCGTTAATCTTTAAGCTCACCTTTATAATGCATATGCCTCGATAGCTCAGCCCGGTCAGAGCACCTGCCTCGTAAGCAGGGGGTCGCGG
>JAGDXE010000005.1 GCA_023256375.1 Thermoproteati archaeon
CGGCATCGGGAAACCGCGCTCTGGTATCGGAGAACGCACGGTCGTTGAAGTTTAAGCCCCACCCGTGAGGGCGGGGGAGTTCACTTACTTTAGTTCGAGGGCTTTCTTGTTCTTTGTTCTTAAAGTAATATATGGATTAGAGCTTAGGCTTAAGTCTTAGCAATTATAAATAATCAAATGGCCAAAGAGCCTCAAGTGAGTGTATATCAGGTCGTTGGTAAGTTCAGCGATGGGTTCTATATTCACCAGTTTAAAAAATTTTTAATAGCGAAAAACGAAGCGCGCGCTGTGGAGAGGATATTATCTGAAATAGGGAGTAAGCATCACGTTAAACGCAGTGATATTACAATAGGGTCTGTTTCTAAAATTACAAATTACGATGAAATAGATGATCCCTTAATTAAAAAGATGATCCAAAATGAGCGAAGAAAAGGAAGAGTTTCAGCGCTTGAGTGATCAATACGTTTATCTCGAATCTTTACTTAAGGCTCTTGACGAACAGGAGCGTTTAATTATGACGTACCTTCAGGAAACAGAGGGTGCTTTATCTGCTTTAAAATCCGTAGGAGGGGATTTTTTAGCTGCACTGGGCGCAGGAATTTACGTTCAGTCTCGCGTCTCAGGGGAGAAAATATTCGTATCTCTCGGGCAATCTGTTTTTGCTGAGCGTCCTAAAGAAGAGGCAATCTCATATTTAGAGAGGCGTCGCGAAGATCTGCAGAAAAGCGTCCAGGCTACCGAGTTGCGCGGTAGGCAGACTATTGGAGCACTGCAATCCATGGAACCCAGACTTAAAGAATTGGCAAATAAACTGGGATTGGCGCGATGGTTTTTGAAGGAATAAAAAAAGCTTTTTCAAGGTTAACGGAAGATAAGGAAGAAGGGCGTAAGCTGCTGTTACAAGCGGGTGTCTCCTTAGAAGTTGTCCAGGAAATAGAGCGCGAGCTAAAAGAAAAACCGTTAAGGGAGGTCGTTTACGAACGCCTGAAAGCCCTTACCTCTCCTCCACTGGATTCGCTAATATCAAATAAAAATGCTTGGCCATATACTATTATTTTTTTTGGAGTGAACGGCGTGGGAAAGACGACGGCGGTCGCAAAAGTAGGGAAGAAACTTTTGGATGAAGGTTTCAAACCCTTGATCGTTCCAGCGGATACTTATAGGGCAGGCGCTATTGAGCAACTTGAGGCGCACGCCATGAAGTTAAACATACCGTACCTTTCATCTAGATATGGGGCTGATCCAGCTTCATTGGCTTTTGAGGCTAAGAAGAAAAATGCCGGGAAGAAGTTATCCGTAATTTTGATAGATACGGCAGGTCGCGTTGAGATAGAAAAGAACTTAATGGATCAAATGAAAAAAATAGTTAGGGTCGCCCTGCCTGATTTGAAAGTACTTGTAGTTGATGCCTTAACTGGAAACGCCATAGTTAAGCAGGTAGAAGGATACGAAGAAGCAGTAGGTATCGACGCTTTTATTGTTACTAAAGTCGACGCGGATACGCGTGGCGGGGTCTTTTTATCTTTATCAAAATACAAGAAACCTATACTATTTATATCAAAAGGCCAGGAATATAATTCTTTGGATCAATTTAAACCAGAGGACTGGGTAGATTCGTTTGTTTAAGATAGCGATAGGGGTTTGGAAGAAGCAATAAATATTGATTCTGGCGCCGGGATACGCGGACTACTGTCAATAAAAATTGCTATATACAGAAGTTATTGTAGCTACCAGAATTAAGCTGTACTCTAACGAAAAGTAGAAGGTACTTTTGGAAGAGCGCTAAGGAAATTAGTATAAAAATAGCTGGCTGCGGCCGATTGGCCTGCCGAGATGCTTCAGGCTTGCGCGGAATGCCCGCACCGGTAAGTGCCGATCATTGAAGCAGGAGGCGCAGCTTCAGACGAGAGGTAGTAGTTTACTCTTCTATTAAGGCTTAAGCGGTTTAAAGCGGAAATCTACGATTCTTGGGCAACTCGACTTGTTCGTTGAATGGGCTAAAACTTCTTTCTGGTTCTTTTATCTTGAAAAATAAGGTATTTATTAGCATCCTTCCTATCGCAAAAATCAGTAATACGTAAGTCAGGCCAAGCGCCAAACCGAACCTAAACATGAATTCATCAGCTAAAGCTCCTCCTATTAGAGCTCCTATCCCAGTAGCTATCCCCATTGAAGAATTGTATATGCCAAAATATTCTCCTCTTTTATCGTTAGGCGATATATCGAGCATGTACGTAAAATTCGCCACCATTAATACCCCGTTGAAAGCGCCGCCTATAATATTGCCAAGGTAGAGCATCCATACCGATGACGCGAACGCATAAAAAAGCGGAAAGGTTGATAGGCCAAATTTTCCGACTAATATAAATGGCTTTCTTCCTACTTTGTCTACGAGCAAGCCCGCAAGCCTCTGTACCGATAATATAAAAGCACCATTCATCACAGAAATTAAAGCTACTTGTAGCATTGTAGCTTTGACTACATCAACTATTACGAATGCAAAAACTCCCCACGGCAAAGATTGGACTATCATAGAAACGAACGAAATTTCTGTAAATAATCTAAAATCTTTATTCTCCGTTAAAGGACTTATCAGTTGGCTAGGCTTTACGTTAAATTTGCGCCTGTTTGGGGTTTCACGGATCTTTAAAATAACGAGGTTTCCAGCAAAGCCTGTTACGGCTGCCAGCAGAAATGGGATCAAATACATTGTAGAAAGATTTTTGTTATCAACCATCATAATATACCCGGATATGAGTGTGGCTAGCAGCGATCCCAGCGAAGAAAATATATTCAGAGAAGCTGATATTCTTCCCCTCCTCATCGGAGGTGCTACGTCGCCGATTAACGCGGATAGGGCGGGTGTTACCATTGAGTTCATAAATGATTGAAAAGCTATTAATATCAGGAGGAATTGCGCAGTGTGGGTACCGATGGCGAATAGCCATATTAAGGATGCCCCTAGCCCCCCAACTAGAATAAAGGGTATTTTCCTTCCAACGGCGTCAGTAACGGTCCCCCATATGAATTGAAAAAAGTTTGAGACAAAGTTTGTAATAGAAGACATTAAACCCAGCATAAATGCAGAAGCTTTGAGCTGCACCATCAATACACTGACGAAGGGCGAAGCAAAGCCGTTACTGAAGGCTACTGCTATTTGTCTAGTGTAAATAGTCTTTAGCTCTGATGTTAGGCCTTTTTTTTCTGCCAACCTTGCTCCCTCAGAAAATTACCATTAAAGCGCTCTGTGCTTAAAAACTTAATTGATCGGAGGCTCTACTTCACTTTTGTGCTGGTTAATTATTCCTATTACTGCGTGGGGGACTAACCCCTCCCACTTCTCTCCGCTCCTTATCAGACTTCTAACTTTTGTTCCAGATATTTCTCCGCGATTGTACCAAGGAGGGGTTACCACTTTTATGCCTCTTGTTTTAAAAATTCTTTTGACCCAAGGATTTCCCGAAAAGACTATGTCTATATCTTTAATTTGGTTTTTTATGTAGGTATACCATTTTTCATCATCCATGAAATCTGGTATTTTTATGAAGTCTATTTTAGAAATGTCGGTATGAACTTCTATTAAGCTTTCGAGGATCATATTTTTACGCGTTTCCGCATCAAACGGATTTCTTTCGGTGCCAGATTCTTGAGCGCTACCTATACCTATAACTAGTTTTTCGCATTTAGAGGCTGCGTACTGAACTGCCCGAAGGTGGCCTAAATGGAAGGGCTGAAATCTGCCTATTAAAAGGCCTAACTTATATTTTTTCAATATAAATCGCCGAGCCTATTTTTGCGGCGAGTTTCGAAGCCGCGCTGCTTTTGCTAATTGCAATTTCTATTAATCCGTAGCCGCCTGGTACTATTAAAACTCCTTCTTTGGAATAATTTTTTGAATATTCGCACTCAAAGGTCGCGTTGTTCAGCGTAACTTTTAATTTTCCTCTCATTCTAAAAGCCTCCGATTTTATATTCGAAATTAAATTTCCGAAGCCGTCTACATAGATTATTTTGCCGCGGCATACTTTCGTGCACTTTAGCACAAAACTCCAGCCTTTTAAACTTTTAATCCGCTTAACCTTAGAAGCTTCTACCTTTTCCCCTATGGCTATTTTCGCGGCCACTTTAGCCATGACATCTCTTCCTTGAAAAGTGTTGCTGCTATGAAAATCTTTTGGATCAATAGCGCTAACTTCATCGGGCGTTCCACTGCTTAGGATCGGGTAAAGTAACCCGTTATCTGGCCCTATCACCCACTTGCCTTGTGTCTTAGCCATGATTATTTTCCTGGAAGTCCCAACGCCTGGATCTACAATGCCAAGTAATACACTATTTTTTGGCAAAAATTTAAATGCATAATATGCCGTGAAAGCTCCTTCCCAGATTGAGAAATGTGGGATTTCGTGGCTTATATCAATTAGTTCAACATCGGGGGCGATACTCTTAATGACCGCTTTGACAGCACCAACGTAATAGTCCTTGTAGCCGAAGTCCGTTATGAGGGCAATTACCTTGTTCATAATTTTTTATTTTTATTATATTTAGCTTTATGGCTAATGAATTGTGTGAGATTTTCTGAGAAAACTTATAATGCCGGGCATTAAATGAGTGTGAGCCCGTTGAATAAGGTCTACTACTTTATTGATGAAAGCGGTAAAGCAGTAAGTTTTGGCTTGGAAAATACCGATTTAATCGAATCTTTGAAAAAATGGCCGGATTATTACCAGTATTTTTTAAGCGAAGAAATGAAGAACTCGACCCATCAAACACCTCCGCATATTTCCGCGTTGATCAAGTTTCATCTGGCCTCGTTAGAGCCCGCGAGTGATGTAGGTAATTATAGGTATTATCCGCTGGGCGCTTTAGTAAAAGGGTTATTAGAGGAGTTTATAAGAGGGATCGCGCTTAACGAATTAGGAGGCTACGAAATAGAGACGCCTATAATTTACGATTATTCCCTGCCCGATATTCATGAGCAAGCGAAAGAATTTAGGCAAAAGGATTACCATCTAAGAGTTGGTAATAGGACTTTTCTTCTAAGGTTTGCAAGCGATTTTGGATTGTTTAGGATGATGAAAGACGCGTCGGTCAGGGAGGATGCTCTTCCCGTAAGGATGTATGAAATATCCAAGAGTTTCCGCTTAGAAAGGAGAAGCGAGTGCGTGGGCATGAGAAGATTGCGTAGTTTCACGATGCCAGATATACACTCGTTTTGTAGGGATCACGCCCAGGGAGAAGAAGAATTCAAGTACCTTACAAAGAAATACGATGAGTTATTGAATAGGCTAGGTTTGCCTTACGCGCTTATAGCCCGCGTTACTAAGCCCTACGAAAAAGAGGGAATCGAGTTCTTATCCTCTATGGCCGTTGAAATGAAAAAGCCCGTAATTGCAGAAATAATACCTGGTATGAAGTATTATTGGCAGATGAAAGATGAATTTCAGTTTATAGATTCAACTGGAAATAACCTTCAACTGTCAACCGTGCAGCTAGACGTTAAAAATAGCGAGCGCTACGGCTTAACTTACGCTAAAAAAGACGGCAGCAGAGGAAATTATGTTATAGTGCACTCCAGTCTGGGTGCTATCGAGAGATTATACTCATCGATTATAGAGCAAGCTTACAAGGCAGAGGCTCTGCCAACGTTCCCGGTGTGGCTTAGCCCTATTCAGCTTAGGATTATTCCAGTGAGCGAAGACAACGTCGATACGGCGATCGAAGTCTGTAATTCCATAAGAAAAGAAGGTTTTAGGGCGTACGTTGACGATAGTGAAGCCTCTTTTAATAAAAAAATTCGCGAGGCTTCTACTAATTGGACGCCCTATACAGTAGTAATAGGTAAAAAAGAGCAAGAGCAGGGAATATTGAGTGTGACTATACGTTCTTTGTCGTCTGCAGATAGAGCTTTTGTTAAGGCGATGACTTTGCAAGAATTAATTAGCGCCTTAAAGAAGGATACTTCTGGCTTCCCAACGCGTAATCCTGAGGGCCCCGTGCGCTTGTCTTTAATGCCGAAGTTCTAGATCGCCTGAGCGATAACTTCAATAGTTGCTGGCCCTTTTAATATTGCGCCCTTGAACTACCCTCGCGGGCTTCGACTTGAAGCTTAGCTCGTCGCTTCAACGGTGTACTTGTTCT
>JAGDXE010000001.1 GCA_023256375.1 Thermoproteati archaeon
GCGGGCAAATCGGGCGTGCCCCACCCTACCGCTACCGCATAAAATTATTAATAAATCTTTATTATTAGGGGGAAATCCGCCTATCTCCTCCCTGAAGGTCGGACTTTTACTGCTTCCCCTAAACCCCTAACTTTCCTATAACTATTCTATCGGCATGCGCCAATCGATATTAATAGTTGCACCACCTACTTTTCCTATGGGAGGGGCCTTCCGTTTATGATCGGATTTTATGACTAATGAGGAATAGCGCTTTACGCTCTCTACGGGCAAACCCAGAATCGCGGCTATCCTTTCCTCGGGGTACCTTTGATCCACGCGATAATAAAGAAGCCTGTCCAAAACCTCGTAGGATAAGCCAAGTTCAGATTGAGCTGTTTTTCCTTTTATTAGTTGAGGCGACGGAGGCTTAAGCCATATTCTTTTTGGTAATCCGACCTTAGAAGACATAAATCTCACCTGAGATTTATATAGGTCTCCGATAGGAAGAAAATCAGCACCGCTGTCACCATATTTTGTAGTATATCCTAATAATAACTCCGATTTATCACTCGTACCCATTACCTGAGCCTTGCCTAAGGAGTTAGCAACGGCGTAAAGCAATATCATTCTTATCCTAGCCTTTACATTTGCAAGCGCAATCTGATTCCCCGAGATCTCTGGTAGGGCCGCTACAAAAATATTTATTAAAGGGGTTATTTCTTTTTCTACCAGCTTTACCTGCAACAATTCGGCTACGGCGTGAGCGTCTTCAATATCGTAATCTGGGGTTGTGCCCTGTTCGGGTAAGAAAAGGGCGACTACGTTTTCCTTCCCAAGCGCCTGAACGCCCAAGTAAAGGCTTAGAGAACTGTCCACCCCTCCAGATAACCCAATTACTATTTTTTCCGCTCCCGTATTCGCGAGGTGCCACTTTATTTCGTTTATTATATCTTTTTCTGCTTCACGCCAATCGAATCTTAATTCATCAGGTAAAGGATATTCCCCTCCAGCTTGCCTTTCATCAGGTAATTTTTCACTCACATTGTACCACCTTCCCTCATTTCCTTGAACGCGGCTTCATAATCCTTTATAACTTCCTCTCTTTCCTCTTTTAACATGGGGTTTATTTCCCGGAACTTCCTTTCCTTGTACAGGTCCAAGTCAGCCATAACCAAAGATTCCTCCCTCAAAGGGGCACCCGCTATTGAGTTACCCTCGAAGTCTATAACTTCGCTACCTCCCCAAAAATTGACCATATCTTGACTTCCTGCCTGATTAACAAAAACTACGTACAACGCATTTTCTATTGCGCGAGCAACTAGAAGGGAGTGGGTCATTTTAGGCTTTTGAAGCGTCTTAGGAGAGCTGGCTATTGCAAATACCACTTGAGCCCCCCTTGTAGCAGCTATTCTAACGCTTAAAGGCTGCCAATAATCTTCGCATATTACAACGCCTGCTTTAAATAAGCCAGCTTTACTAGATAAATCGTAAATGGGAACACCTGAGCCAGGCGCAAACCACCTACTTTCTTCAAACATCCCATACGTAGGTAAATAAAGTTTCCTGTAAGAGCTAACTTTTTTACCGAGCCAATTAGCCTTAATCACACCGCCGTTACCAAGTATCATTGCCGCATTGTAAAGAGTCCCCATGAAATCTTCTTCTACCATACCCAGTACTACGTTAATATCTTTGGCTAATTCAGCAAGCTTTTTTAGATTAGGATTAGACTTTTCGGCAACATCAAAAAAAATTCCCTGAGAAAGGTAACCAGCAGTAGCTAGTTCAGGAAATACAATTACATCAGCGGCATTTTTGACGGCCGCTTCAGTAAATGAGTATATCTTCTGAAAGTTACCCTCTACGTCCCCCATTTTAGGGGCTATTTGGGCTAAAGCGACTCTAATTCTGTCGGGCGCCGACATTTCATCATTAAATTAAAACAGCATAAAAAGCTATGTTGGAAAACTACGAGATCATTGGAGTAACTTACTTTGCATATTTTCTGCGCCGTCGAATTCAGCGTCTAATAGTTGGCTTATTATTGATGCCTTACCCTTGCCTATACCATCTATTTGAGTAAGTTCGCCCTCAGACGCCTTCATAACCGAGCGCACACTACCAAAATACTTCAGCAACCTCTCTGCTAATTCCTTGCCAATTCCAGGTAATCCCTCAACAACATATATTTGCCTTTCCTTAGTAGATAATATCTTAGGTTTTTGCCTAATTTCGTATTTTCCCTCATGATTTTCCCAGACCCTATGAGAAATAACCGTAATTAGCTCCGCAGTGTCTTTCATGCTAGATGTAAAGAGGGGAACTAGACCGTCGTCTAAGGCGATAGCTACTAGCGCCCCCCAATACGCGCGTGGATTTCTCCGCCAAGCAATTGCTGACGCGAAATCGCCTTCAACTACAAGAAGGGCAGTTTGGTACACGCCCTTAAGCCTTTTAGCCTGTTCAAGCAGCCTCCCATCAAATAGAGATTTCACAAAATCCGCCGCTGATTTCCTTTCTATTGCTGTTTTGTTATCTATTACGTAGTCACCTATTGTAAGTTGCTTAATTTCAACCGGCAATCCGCGTTCGGCTAGTAATTCGACGATTTCCAGTGGTTCCCTTGTATCAACAAATAATTTAGGCCCTTCTTCATCCATATTCAGAAATCTCGATGACTTATTTTGTTATCGCTCCGGATGATTATAGCCATAACTTCAATGGCGATTACTTAATACTACTTCCCTCACCCATTACTGGCATTCGATACTTGCTAAAGGATCGAAGCCCTCCTATTTACTCATGGCTATCAAGCTCGGACGCGGGCCTTAAAGATTGTAAGAAATACTTAGAGTAAGCTCTAACTCTTTTGTCAATTACGTACATTGATGCGAAATAAACTACGGCGGCTACAAACACATCCAGTATTATTATATATGAATGAGATCTCGGCAACAGCAACAAAATAAAGCTCATAATAATTGAAGATAAAACAGACCGCAAGAATGAATCCAAAGGAAAGATTCCCCTAATTCTTTTGCCAGCAATAAAAATTCTACCCGTTAGCATTAGCATTGAACCGATCAAGATCGCGAACGCCATCCCTACTGCCCCAAAGCGTACCGCTAATACCCACATAACCGGGGCCATCACTGCTAGTACTGTGGCTTGCATTAAAAGGCCTTGAAAAAACTTACTTTGAAAAAGTTGCCTAGAAGTTAACTCAATTTTCTCGCTCCCGTAGATTAGCGAGTCAAAGAAGGAGAAGAAACTCGATGAAATAAAGTAAGCGATGGCTAGGAGCAATAACGGCCATTTTGAAACCAAAGCATAATGCTTTGAAAAAATTGATAGAAGGGGGGAGGAAAAAATTATCAGGCCAAAAACCATTGGAACAGAGAAAATTAATATAAGCGCTAGCACATCTCTGCTGGCTTTCTTGTCCTCACCACCCGCCCTTAATATGTGGGGGTACAATGCTGTTGATAAAGAGGAAACCGGATTTAACTGCCTAGCAAGTAATAATGCTATGGCATAAGTGCCTAGCTCGGTTTCCGAAATTATACCTAAAAAATACTTATCCAATCCCCCGTAAAAATACGATATTATCGCTGAAAACGCAACAAGCCAAGATAAAGATAACCACTTTTTGATGCGCTGAAAATCCCACATTGTTTTTTCATGAACTATTTTTCTGAGCTTGACGTACGCGTAAACTACGCTGGTAAGATATGCCGCGCTAATCGAGATCTCAGCCCCAACCAGGCCCAGCCTGAACGAGAGCACCAAAAAAAATGCAGCAACTATCTTTATAATGTCACCAAGCAGTTCCATACCAGCTAGCGACTGTGGGCTAAGCGCATTAATCGTTGAAGTCATAGACGAAAGCGTAAAAGTAAGAATTATTATAGGAGAAGCGGCTAGCAGCGCTAAATCAGAAATATGGCCTTGCCCAGCAAAATAACTAGCCATAATAACATACATTACGAGAAAAGGCACTGACATTACTAGGTTAAAGGTAAGCGAAACGTATGCACCCCCTCTGCCAGTTGCTACGTCTCTTGTAGACCAGTATGGTATTACACCCGCAAAAAATATAAAAAATGCCAAGGTACCGTTTATAAAATATACCCCACCAAAACTTGATTGAGTCAGATTACGGGCCAAAAGCCACATAAAATAAAGACCGGTAAAAGCGGTAGCCACCTTAGATAAAAACACTACCAGGCCGGAATACCTAAGGCGAACTCTTTGACCCGTATTTGTCTTGCTGGTCATCATCTTATCGCCTAATCTATTTTAATACTACTTTTAGTTTTAAGGAAAATTAAACAAGCTATCAATGAAACCGCAGCATTAGCTGTAAGCCTGCCATCGTAAAGCGAAACTTTAGGTCCCAAGCGCAAAGTTTCAGAGGGTATCTTCCCCTTTTGAAAAGCTCCTACAACAAAGGCTAACTTCCCGCTCGGAAAGCTGATCGCGCTAAACGATTTTCCACCTTGTTCAAGGACGTAAACCGAGTACCCATTTTCGTTAAGAAACGC
Organism: Thermoproteati archaeon; assembly: GCA_023256375.1. Taxonomy (GTDB): domain Archaea; phylum Thermoproteota; class Thermoprotei_A; order Marsarchaeales; family UBA168; genus UBA168. The sequence continues at coordinate 4,524 of JAGDXE010000001.1, forward strand.
ATTTAAATTAACCTTTTCTACCCATATTAGTGGTTCGTTGTCTAATGGCGCCCTGCCGTTAGTTAAAACCTGTTCCATTAACCCTTTGAACTGGTCGTAATTCCTAGGTAGGCGCACGCCACGCTTAAAATGTAACAACCCAGCTGCATTTCTTAATTCGACTATTACGTCGAGGTAGCCGTCTAAATAAGCCGGGGAATCCATAGCTTCTATTAGGCATTGATGGACGATATCCGGTCTGCCCCTAGATTCGCGATCCTTAAGCGCGTTCATGTCCCACCCGTGAAGAGATACGTCTAATAAAATCTGGCCGGGCTTTTTATTTTTCTTATTGGCGCTAGAAATTACCTGCTTTCCTTTCCAAAGCTCTTCGGGAACTAATTCCAACGAAGAATTTGCCAGTACAAGAAGATTATCCCCCATAGGTAGCTCACCGCTAATTAAACGAAAAAAATCAAGCTATATCAATTAATGGGGCTTGCTGTAACGGAAGGTTGCTGAGGGGCGGCGCTGGGTTTAACTTGTAAATAACGACTAGCACGAACCCACCTTCCTGGGGGACAAACGCAGCGTAAACTAATTGAAACTTCGTAAGGGGGGGATACTGGGCTAGATTACTGTACAAAAGTGAGTCCTGCGCGTACGTCGAACCGTAACTACTCATAACCGAGGCTAAATATTGGTAGTTCATGAAATAGGGTATGAACTGGTTTGGATATATGAACGGATCCATTAGCATCTGATAAAGAAATGTATTATAATAAGGAACTTCTTGTGGCGTTGTCCAGAATATGCCATCATACTTCGGGTTATCCGCTATCCACTGCGAGGCCGTATAGCTCGTCTCATTCTTCTGCTTGGCTAATTGCGCAATTAGTGGCGCCTTAGTTACGTTTGTTTCGTATACTGTCCCATTGCGGTTAAATATTATAAGGTCGCCATCAGATAAGTTCGCTACAGTCGTATAACCATAATTGCTGAGGTAAGGATTACTCATAGGTATGGTAAAATCATAACCAAAATTCGAAGCGATTTGGACGTAGGTCGTATTCAGGTAATGCGAGACTTTGCTCGAATTCCAACCCAATATTGTCATCATAGCTGTACTCTTGCCTATATCGCCGATTCCTATCGGAAGGGCAGTACCTGGATAAACTTGACCTCCATACGTCCAATACCCGAAAGCTTCTGTGGTAACTACGTATTGCGCGCCTAGCTTATACAATACGTCGTATGCTTCAGTCTGATTGCCCATAAACGCCTGAGCCACTTGCCTTATCCTGGCCGTGCTTATAGTTGCCCCGTCATTTAGTTCGGCCCTGTCAGCAACCGTATTAATCCAATAGCCGTAATCCCACCAAGAGGCCACAACAGCGTTTTTAGGGGTGTTAGTTTTTAGCCATTCTAGAGACTGAAGCCAACTCGTATCTATTGCCGATGTACCTAACCCCGTATCAATCATGGGTGGCATCGCCGCGTCATCGTAAGCTGGTTTTACCGAATAAAACGCTACGCCAACTAATACTAGGCCTAATACTACGGTTGCCCCTATTCCCCTATTATGAATGCTCACGGACCGCATTAAGGCGCTGAACAATTTTTCTAACGCGTAAGCGCTCCCGATTATAGCTGGGATATCCAAAAGCTGATCTAGTCTTACCATCGAGGCCTGCGCGTAAATACCCATGAAAATCATCAGAGCGAAAAGCAAGTTCAAATCAGTCCTATTTTTAAGCAACAAATATACTGCAAAGGGTATTAATGGAAGAATAAAGAGGTAATCCTGATAAAACGATACCCAACTACTTAGTTCCTGCTCGCCGACCGTCGTCTCGATACCAGTTGCTGAAAACGGGTTAATAACGGTGGCTAATCTTCCAGAAGGAAATAAATGCAGGTACGGAATTTCTGCCCCAACGAAAAGTATGATGAATGAACCAGTTAACAAGATTAAAGTAGCCATAGATAGGGCGTGAAGGCGTTCTTTTGACGCTTTAGCCCACGTAGCATAAATAACTATTAGCAGGATTGCAGACAGAGGCATTATCCACGCCGAAAAAGAGCGAAGCCACGTTGCACCTTCGGGCAGCAACATGGCAGGCAAAACTGCAGAGGGCACCAATACAGACATTAAGACCTGCCCTTTAATATCATCAATTCTTTCTAGCAAAACCATGCCTATGGCAAAGATCGCAATTGCATTCATTATATATAAATATCCTCCCCAGACAGACCCGGAAAAGCCAATGAGGAGGCCTGCCACTAACCCGTATAGTGGTTTGCTTTCCTTATAAGCTATAACAAAAAACGTGAGACCTATCATCCAAAGAAAAACCGCGATCGGCTCCCCGTCTATGTGACCTGCCATACTTCTATTTATCATGGCGGGCGCAAGCACGCCAAGCGCCGCCGCGAGTATACCAGCTTTCCTATTAAATAAGATTTTTCCGAGGGGATAAAGCAATACCACGGTAAAAGCACCAAGCACTGCTGGCATATAAATAATTATTTGACCAACAGTTGGATAAAGGTCGAAAAAGCGCGCTACCCAATAAGTAAACGTTGAGAAATAAGCTATGCCTACCATATAATTGGCGGTAACATCTCTGCCGGGGAACCAAGTGGAGGTGTCATTCCAATACGCGTAGTGAAGTGTAGGGTAAATAGATGAAAAGAAAGATGAAGTACCATACTCAACGAGGCGCAGCGTAACCAAGTAGTGAAAGAAGGGATCCAGAGTGGCGATTGCCCACGGAAAAGCGATTGGCATGTCGCTGCTTTGAACATAAACCAGGGGCTCAAGCCTTTCTGCTAAAGCAACGAAAAAAATTACAACTAGTAATAGGAAATCAATGATCGGAGAAGTGAATACCCGTTTCAGATCGTAACTCAAATCGCTGTTAAAAGTCCTCAAGTTAAAAATATACTTTGAATTACTTAAAAACCTTAGCCTTGCATGATAAACAAGTCTACCTCTAACCTATTACAAGCACTGAGCTACTCCTCAGCTTAAGCATTGAAGCCTTCTACCCACCTCCAAGCCTTTAACGTAGCCTTAAAGTTAATGCGGTGGTCGGAGACCGTCTGCCAAGACCCTAGAGATTAAGTATTTAAAATCGATGAGGTTGCAAACAGAAACAAAAAGTTTAGAGGAGTACCATGCCCTTCACTACGCGCCGCCCGAAAATAAGACCCTCTATTTATAGCGAGCAAGCTGGCCTTTTAAGAAAATCCTTCTATATTCAATGGATACCTTTCTCATTTCCTTGTAACCACAAGTATTGCACCGCAAAACCCCATCGTGATCGTGATTTAAAGTGGACCCACATTTAGAACACCTGGCGCTAATTACTCCTAAGTCCGGGTCGGATATTGATACTTGCATCGGAACCCAATTCGTTATTAACTTTACTTTTATTACATCTCCTGGCTTAACGAGCTCGCTCACCGCCCTTGCCCTTCTAATACCTCCATTGCTTATATGGAGGAGCGCTGAAAAAGGATATAATCTACCTAAAGAACCAGGAACATAAATAGTGATTTGTGCAAAGTTTTTCTTTACGTCGTCCACTATACCTAAAAATTTATCTCCAACTTTAAGCGATTCAGGAGCTAACTTTTTAATTGGTTTTATCCATACGTAATGATTTGCCATATCATATTCTGGAACTCCTATCTTTGAAGAATAGACGCCGCCTCCTTCTTCATAAGACATCGCTTTGGCAGAAAACTCCTCTATTGTAGATATATAGAAACCAGGCATCAACAACCCTTTAGGTAAAGACCTTCTCTTTTTTGGGCGCGGCACTAACTATCATCCTTATTTTGCGTTTGAATAATTTCGGCTAAAATTTTAACTTTTCCTCCCGTAGGCTTTGCCAATAAAGATCCACAAATTTTGCACTTTATTTCGGTAGTAGCGTGAGAATAAATCAAAGTTTCGGCCCCGCAGTCCTTGCACTTAACCCTTATATAAGTAGACACCGGCTCAGGAACTTCTTCTAGTTTCATTTTAACGCGCTACCTCTGCTTTTCTAAGCCTAATGCCAGTAGTCATTGAGATCCTACCGCATTTGCTGCACTCAAGTTTCAAAGCAACTTTTTTTGTTGTCTTCGCAAATTTTTTCTGGACTGGCTTTCTAGACCCACCGTATCCCTTCAACCTTCTTGCATGTCTCCTTTCACCTTCCTTTAGGGGGCTTCTTTTACCAGCTTTATATATACTAACCTTATGAAGGGTATACGTCTTACACTTAGGGCAGTACTTCATCAAGGTTGACGGGATTTCCAATTCTAATTACTAATTTGATTTTTCCTTGACTTATTAAGTCTTCTGCAGTTCCAGTATTGATAGATATTATCTGGCCAGGCAAAAAAGTCCTATCTCCTACGCTGATTTCTTGAAGAACTTTAACCAAGCAAGTACCCCCGCCGTAGAGGGTTTTCCTAATGCCTTCTTGGAGAATTTCTTCTTCAGAAGACAACTCCCCCCTAGAGCCGCGAAAAATTTTCTCTAACCTTAGCTTGACTATTTCCCTTGCCAATTCACGAAGCATTTTATCGTAATAACTCAGCGCGTAACGCGATCTTGCGCTTTTAATCAACAATACTTGTCTTTTAGACAACGGTAGAAGGCTATCAGATGATAGCTCAGCATCAAGCGTGGACACAAGTTCTTCAAAGGCATTAGGCAACTCCTATCTTGTATTTTACACTACTTAACCTATAGCTTTTGCTAACCCTTTTAATAGCAGAAAGACAGCTACTGATCTGTTAAGCCTTAAGATTCTCCCCGTTAAATCGCTAGAAATTATTAGGTCTCCTACAACTAAGCCGTTAAACAATTCGGCGTGTTCCATCTTGACGAGAACTTCTTCATCGCTTTTTACGACGGCGTGGACGTAGGGATCAAATGAATCTATCCCATCTATTGAAATTGGTGTAACGACAAGCCCTGTCCCTGCGTGAAGCGTGTGTACGTGCCTAATTAGGCGATGCAGATCTAGCAAGACGTTTTCATCTATATCAAGTGACGCCTCTTTTACCGCGTCTTCTGCGCTCATTTTCTTTTCATCCATTATCTTTCTTATTCTTTCCATCCAGCCTGGCTGGGAAAAAGTTATCTCCCTTACTTTGCGCCTTGCACTCAACCGCGTAAAAACGGAGTCTACGTCTAGATCAGCACCATTTATGTATGACGCTAGACGCCTTCTGGCATCTTGGTCTAAATCAATATAATCGTTAGCCCTAACTCTAACGTGAAATCCCCGATTCCCTGAAAAATTTATGCTTATTTCCTTATCTTGAAGACCAAAATCTTCAATCAAAAAATCATAGATTAGGTGTTTGGTCCGATCCTTTACGAGTGACCAATCAGAATTATCCAAAACACCCCTTTTCACATTTGGTTTATCCCTTAATTCCTTCATGTGATCAGCGTCAAACTCAAATATCATTTCGCTCCCTATCCAACCTTTAGCATTCATATCCGGTTCGGAAGGACGCTCGTAAAGCGCCGTGGAAGAATACACGTGAGAGGGCGGGAGGGCTACCAGATATTTTTTTAAAGACAAAGCATCACTAAATGCGAGGTGCCTTATCATTTCTTTTTTATCAGGGCGCAAAAATCCGAACTCTCTTTTAGTAAAATCGGGTAGTTCGAGCATTTTATAGTCCAAACCAGCGTAATAATCATGGAAATGACTTTGCACAATCTGTTCCGGCGTTTTTATCACCCTTTAATTTTTTCTCAATAGAAATTCTGTAATACAAGAGGGGATGACTCATGTGCGTGCATAACCCCTCTCTACAAACGCAAACCCCAAGAGTTCTTAGCGTATCGCATCTTGGAACGGAGTATTTTTTTCCAGATCCCCTTTCTCCGGCCAAATCCTCTATCTGATAACGGGCTATGCGCTCATCGTAATCAGGCGTATGCTTAAAATAATTTAATACTTCATCAACATCCATATCCAAAGCGATTAAAAAAGTAGCCACTAAAAAGCGGGCTTGATGGGGTATGTTTACGCCTTTGTTCATTTCCGCTGCCCAAAATTTAATGCATGGGGGGAACAAGGATTCAACTGGAGATAAGGACGAAACGTCGACCTCTAGCCCTTTTTTCTTAGAAAAATCTGCCATTATAGAATTTATGGCGGCCTTAACGCGATCGCTGAGAGCAGCATGCCTGAGTTCGGCCATCTGAGATTCCATTTTGTCTACTACGACCCAGCGAAACACTCTTGAAATCATTAAACGAAAGACGTTCGGGCTGAGGTAAATCGTTCCCCTTTTTAAGGGCAGCTGAGGCAGCATTAACGCGGGGTCGTTGTCAATACCCTTTAGTTTAAGATAATCTACTAACGCCATATCAAAGCGCTGACCGTCATAACCAGCTTTCATCCCCAATGATGATGCCACTGTTAGGTAACTTTTAGGCGAATCCATTGCCAGGTTCTCTTCAAGCTCGCGGGAAAGCGCGTACCCGTAAGACCGTATAAGCCTCCTATTATTTGTAAATGAAACCATTGCCAGAGACGCGGTAAAAACTGCTACTGATTCTTTTTTATCGTTAATATTTGGTGGCAATTTAGACAACCTAAGCAAAAATCTGATCTTGTTTTCTGCTAGTTCTAAGATCCTTGGAAATTCATCTAGATTGGATAGAGATAGACCCACTAAGTAAGTATCTGCTCCAATCAAAAAAGGATATTTTTTCAATGCTTCGGAAGCCATTACCATCTTTATTACCGCTAAAGCCTTGGGGCCAAAATAAATTGAAACACCGTTCCGTCCGCCATCTTATACTCTAAATGCAATGGCTTATCCCGGGCAAACTCCAAAAATACGCTAGGAGAACCCTTGAACGAGGTAATAGTTTCTAAATATTGAAGGCTATATTTAGCATTAGCTTCTTCAGCAATATCGTAGTCAAGAATCATCCCGCTGTCCTTGCTTAGCCTCTGCTCGACTGAGCCTTTATCGCTACTCGCCGAAATTAAAAGAGTCCCGTCTTTAAATGAACCAAAGATTATCTCATCGGCAACCGTAGCCGCATCTTTTATACTAGATGATAACGCGTCAGATAAAATGCTATATTTACTGGTAAACTGGACGTTAATAGTAGGAGTTTCTTGACCTCCTAGATCTAATAGGGGTATTTTAAAAGACCTAGAATACTTGTTAATTGCGAATGACACCGTTAGCTTACCTTTATCGCTTTCTAGCGTTAATGTATCTTCGGGTCTCAGCCTTTTTAGCACGTTAAGTAACTCTTCGAGGTTGACACCTAATTTTTCCTCCGATTCGACTTCCAGGGATTCGAAGGCCGTCGGTGGAAAGTCAAATTCCACCATCGCTATCCTACTAGGGTCAAGTTCCTTCATGACAAGCCCATTATTTGAAATCCTAAAGACACCCTCACTTACTACTCCCGACGCGTTTTGAATTATATCCCTGAACCCTCTTGGGTCCTTCAATATTAGTTTAGCCAAGCTAATTAGAGAACGTTTTTCGGTATTAAAGTTATGGCCTAAAAATAACACTCTAACTAGGATAAAGATTTTATGCGGGGGCTCCTGTAACATATGGCTATATTAAGAAGAGAAAAATATCCATACGTTGGCATGGGAGTAGTGGCTACTGTAGAAAAACTCGAAGAGCATGGCGCTTACGTTACAATAGATTCTTTTAACGGCATTCGTGGATACTTACCCATTAATGAAATTGCCAGCGGATGGGTAAAAAACATACATGACTACGTAAAAGAGGGAAGAAAAATCCCGCTCAAAGTAATCATGGTTGATCCAAGCAAAGGTCAAATAGTACTATCGTTAAAAAAAATAAGTGCAGGCGAACAAGAAAAGACGTATTCTGATTGGAATAAAGAAAAAAAGGTCGAGGCGATAGTAATGGTAGCGGCGAAAGCGCTCAATAAAAAGAAGGAAGACGCTTATAAGGAGGTTATTTGGCCGCTTAAGGATAAGTATGGAGACGCCTACTCTGCGCTAACATTAGCACTAAAAGAGGGTGATTCGGCTTTAAAAAACGCCAATATAAGCAAGGCTTGGGTTGACGCCCTTTACCCGTTAATACAAAAGCACGTAAAAACGGAGAACGTAACTATATCGTTTAAAGTAAGCCTATTTTATGAGGGAAAAGGTGGAATAAATAAGATAAAAAGCGCGTTTTCGAACTTAATCGAGTGGGGCAAGTCTAAAAACGTTCTGATAAAGGCCTCATATTTAAGTGCCCCAAACTATTTAATCAAAATTGAGGGCAGCAATTACAAAGAGCTCGAAAGCATATCTCAAGAAATGAAAGACTTCCTGACCGATTACGTTAAGAAAACTGGTACCACCGTAAGCATCGAAAGGTTAAAGTCTTAAAGGGGATGCGCTTGAAGCTAATAAAAAAATGCCCGAAATGCGGGAGATATACGCTTAAAGACCGTTGCCCGTCATGCGGTTCTCCAACATTAGTAGCTTCTCCTCCAAAATTTTCACCGGATGATCCATACTTATCTTATAAAATAAGGGCAAGGCGGACCTATCAGGAAAACAAAAATTAAATCAAACCAGAAATTTTCTTAAGTTGAAATTTGACCACTAATATCCATGGTAGCGTTGCGTCAAGTATACCTTGGACCAAATTTAGCGCAGCAACGTACAAAAATAAAGCCAAAAGCGATCCCCCGAAAAACTTCTCGACTACCTGTGATATTGGCATACCCAAGAAAACAGGAATCGCCCAATAATAATTCAATAAAAACGCCAAAAAAATACGAACGATTATACCAGAGGCCGAGCCCAGAGCGTATAACTTAGGGCCAAAAAGAGAAGAGGCATTGCCTCCAGATATTTTTTCGACCGCCCATGGCATAAAAAACATGGGGGCCGTTGCGGTTAACTTCATAGCGGCCCCTACAAACCCAGTAGGACTATAAGCCGACATTAACAGAAAAGTGCCCAATGAAGTATAAGTAGCCGTTTCAATCCCATAAAGCAAAAATGACGCTACCCAAACAGTACCAACGAGATCTACTTTCATACCAAAAAATGCGCGCGGCAAAGGAAAAAGGTCCGCCATAACAGAGAGAGCTATCAATATGCCCGTCCTAGCGACAAGCTTTGAGCGCAGCTCTTTGTCCAATCTGCTTATTTTTTTTGGCCGTTTTTAAGCCTACCTATATTTTGTTAGCTAATTAAAAAATATTAATATTCTCGGACTTATGCTGGAAGTATTTCTTTGCTTATAACAGCTCTGAAATTCCTGCCGCACGTAGGACAGTGGAAAATGCCGTTGGTGAGCTTCACGCGTTTGCCACCTAGCGGCTTTCCAGTCATAGTCCAAGTTTTAGTAGGCGTCGGTACTTCCGTCCCGTCATAAGGACATTTGGCCATTCTGGACCAAAATAAACACCCAAGTCATGTATAAACTTATTGTTGATCAAAGACGACCAGTAAACACGGGCGAGCAAACGTAAAGTAAGTAATCCAGAATCCTGCTCCGCGAGCTCCTGAGACCGCCTTGCTCAAAAAATTATTCAAGAATCATTTAAACCTTGTTCAGGCTTTATGCCAGGTACGCTCTAATAACATATTTTCAAGCGTCGAGCGCAAATTAACGAGTCCACCCCAGGAGAAAACACGATTAAGTTACTAATCTCTACGCCATTCGTTTGATCTCGCTCCTTTATGACTCTGCCCGTCGATATCAGGCCGCACGATCTTTATCATTTAACCGAGCCATTTATGCGTTAAGATAGGGCAATGCGGCATTCTTCACATTAAAGTCAGAAAAAATTTAAACTATTCTTAAAAACGCGGGGTCTAGTATTTATTATGGAGGTTAACGTAATAATAGAAATCCCACAGGGAAGTGATGTAAAGTATGAAATTGACCATAAAACTGGCAAAGTTTACGTGGACAGATTTCTATACGCCGCCGCGCATTATCCATTTAATTATGGCTTCATAGAGGGTACAATCGCTCCCGACGGCGACCCATTGGACTGCCTCGTAATAAGCCGCGAGGCAGTAACCCCAGGCGCGATAATAAGGTCCAAACCCATTGGCGCGCTAAGGACAGTTGACGAGAAAGGTGAAGACGTAAAAGTAATTGCCGTGCCATTTGGAAATATAGACCCATTTTATTCTGATATCAATGACATTGAACAAATAGCAAAGTCGATAAAGAATGAAATTGAACACTTCTTCAATCATTACAAAGAATTAGAACCCGATAAATTCGTCAAGATTATGGGATGGATTGATAGAAAAGAGGCTGAAAGCGTAATAAAGAAGTGCAGCGTGGTTTAATATGAATAATGAACAAAAATTACTAAATAAAATAATTGATAGAATACTTATATATGGAATAAGGCCGTTAATATTAGTTGTAACTATAATATTAATTGGTATTTTAATATTAAGTATAGGCATTTCTAAATCTAGTATGTCAATGATTCTAATCAGCTCCATAATAATCTTAATAGGGGCAATATTAGCAATCGGCTTTGCTTCAACAACTGTTGTTAAAAAGAAATCTGTATCCCACGCACCCCAAAACATGATCGGTCAAATCGGTGAAGCAAAAAGCAATATTAAACCTCATTCTGATGGAGTAGTTTTGGTTGCAAGCGAACTTTGGAGCGCTTCATCCAATTCTGACGAAGAAATAAGAGAGGGAGACAAGATAATCGTGACGGGTCATGACGGGGTAAAGCTCATAGTAAAGCGCGAAGAAACCCCGTCCGAGCGACGCTTGCTCCCTGCCCACGATCGCGGGCAAGTCTCCTTTATTCTTATAGTTATTACTCCTAAGATAAAATACAGGTCCCACAGCCGGCCTAGCGGCTACGAAGGGAATTCAAACTAATTAACTAATTAACCCAGAAACGGACCAATTTAACCGCTTGATAAGCCCGACGCTAAGCCGCGTTAGCTTGCGTCCAATACCTCGGCGTTTACCAAGAGCAAGCGTTTCAACGCCCAGATGGCCGTGCCTTCAAACCATCGATCAGATCGTTATATCGATATACCTATTTAATATCAATATAACCATTAATGCAAGCACGGCTGCGGTCAAAGCTATCTCATAAAAGGATGGCTTAATAGAGCCATAAGAAGAGACGTTTTTACTATACCCGAACCCTCTTGTCTCTAAAGCCTGAGCGGCTGAATCGGCTTTCATCAGCGATATAACCATAAGCGGGATAAGTATTGGAACGTAATTCTTTACCAGTTTAATTGGATTGCGCGTACTCATATTAAAACCTCTAGACCGTTGGGCGTCAATGATGTTTTGAGCCTCTTGAGCCAATAATGGTAAAAACCTAATCGACATCATGAATGCTACAACTAGTGAATATGGAAAGCCAGCGCGCGTCATAACTGCAGCAGTATCTTCCGGGGAGGTTGTAAGGGAGTATACAGAAAAGGCCGAAACAATCACCAAAAAACGAATACCCATTGCAACAGAAAAAGCTAACTCCCCAAGAAATATATAATCTAGTAAAGCTATTATAAAAGCTACCAGGAAACTCATTTTCATAGTTGACCACCAACGTTTCATTTGTTTTGCAGCCACGATCAACATCAAACTAATAAAAAACAGTAGAGCTAAGTGCAACAAATCTTGATAAATATATATTGCGGCTACAAAAAATAATATTACAATAGCTATTTTCGGAAGCGGGTTCAGTCTATGCAACCAACTATTTCCGTGTACAAACGTCAAACCAGCGGCCCAGCTCATTTAGCCACTTCCTCCTTAAAAGCTTCGACGAACTCTTCGCTAGTAAGAGGGTGAGATGAAATGCCGGTAATTTTTGCTATTGAAACCGTCTGGGGCTCTAATATGCCGGCCGATTTCCAATCGCCCATGTAAAATATGTCTCTGGTTGGCCCGTCGGCAACAATTTTTCCGCTTGACATTATTACGACTCTAGAAAAATTGCGAGCGGCAAAATCCATATCGTGAGTGCTAGCAATTACGGCTTCACCTTTAAACGAAGATAATAAATTCCCGATCTTTTTTTTCTGCTCAATGTCTTGGCCTGCAGTTGGCTCATCAAGTACTAAGATCTGCGGTTCATAAATTAAGACGCTTGCTATAGTAAGCCTCTTCTTTTCTCCAACGCTGAGTAGAAAAGGGGATTCATCTTTATAATCCCACAGCCCAAAAAAACGGAGCGTAGATTCTACCCTTTTTTCGATTTCAAGATCATCGTACCCAAAATTTTTCAGAGCAAAAGCTACTTCATCCCAACACGTTTGCGCAAATAATTGATGGTTGGGATTTTGAAATACTATACCAACCTTTCTTGATAAGTTCGAAGTATTGGTTTTTCTTGTATCTTCTCCGTATATTTTTACGCTTCCCTTATTTGGCCTTAAAAGACCATTCACGTGCTTAAGCGCAGTAGTTTTACCTGCGCCGTTTCCCCCTAAAAGGGCTACCCTTTCTCCCTTAGATATTTCTAAGGTCATTCCGTTTAAAGCTGGTTTCTCTGATAAAGGGTAGGTATAGTAAACTCCATCAAACGATATGATGCTCACTTCAACCACCTGTTCTTGGTTTTTTTCTTATTCCAGATAAAAATTGGCTAATCAACAAAGGCATTTCCCCCTCGTAGTAACCCGCCTGCTTAAGCGCGTTAGCGATCAAAAAAATATCTGGTATTTCAACTAAATCTTGATTTATATATTTATTTAATACGTCAATTGTATTACCGTAATCTATTAGCCTTCCTTTGTCCATTATTGCTAACTTGTTTGAATAAGGGGCAGCTAATGACAAACGGTGCTCGCTTAAAACTATAGTCATACCTTCATCGTTAAGGTGATGTAGTAAATCTAATAAAGCTGATGCGCTAAGGGGGTCTAGGTTAGACGTAGGCTCATCTAGGAGCAAGATTTTCGGATTGGAAATCAGGGCTGCGGCTATGGCTACCTTTTGTTGTTCCCCGCCGCTTAACTCATTAGGGGAACGGTACCGTAATTCGCATAAACCGAACTTCTTCAAAGTACTATCTACAATTTTTTTCATGTCTTGCCTAGCAAGTCCCGCGTTCTCCAGGGGAAAGGCCAATTCTCTTTCTACCGAAAAAGTCAAAAGCTGATTCTCCGGCTCTTGGAAAACCGTACCAACTATTCTGAACAGCTGATGAGGCTCCTCATTTGGCACGCGATGGTCATCAACTATTACATCTCCTTCATATTTGCCCCTGTAAAAATGTGGTATAAGCCCATTAAAAGCCCGGATCAAAGTTGATTTACCACATCCACTTGGGCCCGCTATAATAACGAAATCACCCTCTTCGATATCCATGTTTACGTCTTTTAGCGCATATTTTCCAGAACCTTCATATGAAAACGAAAGATTACTCGCAGCTATGGCTTTCAATATATTCACCAGTTTACTTAGTCGCCATTGAGGCTCATATATTTTTACTTACTTGTTTTTAAGTCGTTCCTAGCCGGTTAAGGGCACCTTCTTCAAGGGATCAGATGTAAAGGAGGTAAGGCATAAGCATACAAACATGAGGAAGACGCTTCAAGAGAAAAGAAGGCTGGACGTTGTAAGTAGGCTCAGCAGAAAGGAAACAAAAAGAGCTATGCGCGACCTTCACGTCATATCGAAGGAAGCCGTAAAATACGCGCTTCAATTTCCTTTCCCGTGATAGTCATAAAAGCTAACGGGCATAAGGAATCGTTTCGACAAGGGCAAGAGGTTAAACAGGAGGTTTCACTCTCTACCATTCAGGAAGCTGTAGCAGATGATAGAGTACAAGGCAAAGGTTAACGGGGTTAATGGCCTACGTTAATCCCAAGAATACCTCGAAAACCTGCCATGACTGCGGCCATATCGTCGAGGTAGACGGAAGGGAGTTCAGGTGCCCTAACTGCGGGCTGGCCTACAACCGCGACCTCAACGCGGCCGTAGATAGCCCTTAACGAGGGGTATGGGTCGGGGATAGATAAACAACCTGAGGGGGGGATGAAGGCGCGCCGCGAAGGCCACCCGAAACTAAGGCCCCGCCCGCAAGGACGGGGTAGTCTACCATCAGGATCAAAAACTTCCGGTTTTCAGCCGAGCGATCAACCTAGTCTTTATCCCCCTTAACACGTTTTCAACAGAATCTTCGATGTATGCCCCTGCAGCTCCCTCATGCCCCCCTCCACTTTCTTTAAAGAAGTCGGCTAAATTAATCCCAGAGCTTACGGCTTTCTCATCCGCTCTACCAGACACCCTGACCCCTTTCCCGCGAGGAGCAGCTACAAAAGCTATATCGGCCCCGAGGTTCAGAAGTGCCTCAGCGATTTCTCCCTCGAATATATCTGTAGTGGTAAACGCAATTATTAAGTCTCCACTATTTAATAGTTCAATCGATTTTGCCGCCTTTAATTTAGCCATCCTCAGACTTTTAGTTAACTCGCGCTTTGAAAAAGTTAAAGCAGTCTGATAATCTCCCCCTATATTTATCAATTCAGCCGCACTTATAACAGATTCAGAGCCAGCGTATTTAAAAATGGCAGTATCAAACAAGAGCCCAGCAAGCAAAGCTGTAGCCATATCAGGCGTCAAAGCAAAGCCTAAAGATGAAGATATTTTCAAAATTAACTCGCACGAAGAGGAGGCGTGGGGATCAACAAAGCTTTTGCTGCCACTTATTGAACCGCATTGATGGTGGTCGATTACAAACACTTCTGACCCATGGAACTCTTTTCCTCTGTGGCTATACTTGAGGCCGCAGGCATCAACTACTAGTGCAATATCGGGAAGGAAATCTGCAGGTGGTGCAGAAGGACGGTATTTTTCATTCATACGCTTAGCTAAAGAATTCATATCGTCTAAATAAGCGTACGAAGACAAAGCGCCTATATAATTCAGCATATACGAAGATACCAAAGCAGCTGCAAAACCATCGGGGTCAACGCGCGGGTGAGAAAATACCGCGACCTTCTTCCCTTGCACGCTACGCTTTAGTTCTTCAGAAAAATATTCTATACCCAAAACTTATCACGAATTACCGGTAACGCGAAACGCTTGACTCTTTAATAGCATTTCTCTTCTAACTTTGTTTATTTCGCTTGACAGCGCCTCTTCGCGCTGCTTTAATGTTTGAAACATAAGAGAATCGTTTTCTTTCTTTTCCTGCAACTCTTTTTTTATAGCATCCCTTTCCTTTTTTACCATTATATTACCTACTACTTGGTAAACGGCTTCTCCATCGGGAAGAGCCTCTATTTCAGAGAGTACCCTATCAATATCTTTTATCTCCATTTCTACGTTCTGCCTTTCCTCAGTTGTAGCGCGCAATTGCTCAGTTAAACTCTCTAATTTTTCAGCGTAATCAACAGAACCATTCTCATCGGACATTATAGTACTTCACCATTAAGAGTTTTTAGGATTGTCGAAATTAATCTAGTTTCGCTTTCAATCCAAGCCCTAGCCTTTGATTCTCTTTCAAAAACCGCTTGCATAATTACCTCATTATTACTTGCGTTAACCTTAGCTCCTGCGTCTGGCTTGAGGGCGATCGCTATTATGTCAGCTATCTTCGCGTCCGCCTTAAGGGTAACCGTTATAGACCGAAGTTGCATTTTCACGCGCTTATTACTTGGCTATAAGGCTTAGGGCTAAACGCCGATCCAGTAAAAGTATATCCACATTTAGGACAACGCCATATACCAACTGCTAACCTTTCCATTGCTACATGCTTACCGCAAGAAGGGCAACGCATCGGCTGCTTTTTTTGGCTCTTTAATCTAACGTAATCTCTCCTCAGTTTCATGCCATATTTAACGCCGAGCTCACCGCCAGCCCGTTCCTTAATTACGCTCAAGTTTCACTCACTATCCTTATTTGCCCTGCTTTTATGTTTTTTTACCGTTTTTAACACCAATTCGCGGAGCTCGTCTCCTTTTTTCTTGGCCAATATAACGGCCTTCATTACGTCCTCTTCATTTAAAGGCCCCGAGAGGATCTTCTGCATAGACGATATGCGCCCATCTTCAAGCGAGGTAACGGATAACTCCGAATCTAGGTAATCCTCTTCCTCAATAGAGGGGTCAACTAGCATAAAATCGCTGATTTTGCCCAAAGTTACTGAGACAGGAAAGTGCAAAAGTTCTAAAGAATCCCTTCCAAGCGCGCTCGCTATTTCTTCAGGAAAACGAGCGCTCATCAAAGCGGCGAGCGCTGCAATCGAAGCAGCATCCTGGGCATTACCTTCATGGTTTATTAACGTTAAATCAAGCCATATTATGACGACCTTCCTCCCTTCTTCTATTACGAGAGAACCTAAATCAATCGCCTTCCCTTCTCTTATCCCCCTATCTACAACGCGACCCCATCCTACAGCTTTCTCGTCTGGAGGACCAGGTTGGAACTCGGGATGAGCGAAAGGCGCCAGATCTAATCCCACGGTTAAAACTCCTTCATCCGGGGTGTCAGCGTAAGGAACACCCGCGGTTAGTTTAACCCCCGCGAGCACAGAAGTTTTACCTAGCTGAACCTGGGCGCTTCCTTCAGCCTTTGGAACAACGTTTAAATCTATTTTCAAATCCCTATAAGAATCTAGGGTACGGCCGTCAACCCTTTGGTTAGCCTTCAGCTTTTCAATTAAATATTCGTAATAATCCTGCCCCAAACTTCCCTGAAAAACTGGTTTACGCATGATTTATCCCTCTTTTGAAACCGCTAAAGGAGTATACTTCTTCTTAAGCGCGTTAACCTGAATCGTATAAAGCGAGCCGATAACGCCCCTAGCCATATCTATAGATTTCTTTATTTCTGCTTCATCTAATAATCCATTCATTTGCAACAACGTTATCTTATCTTTATTTGGCATCATAGCGATGGGGAAATCCGCCTGGCCATTCTCGTCCTCTAGATCGTTAATATCTATTACTAAAGTATCCCTTATCTTTCCAATTGCAACTGCAGTAACCAAATCTTTCATGGGAATGCCCGCATCTGCTAACGCTACGCTAGCAGCATTCACAGACGCACACCTAGTACCGCCATCAGCCTGAAGCACTTCTATAAATACGTCAATCTCGGTTCTCGGCAAATCAGTAAGTATTACAGCTGGCTCGAGCGCTTCTCTGATCGCCCTGCTCAGCTCCATTTCCCGTCTGGAATACGTAGGTGATTTTCTATCATTTGTAGAATATGGCTGCATGTGGTACCTAACTTTAAGCACCGCCCTATCCAGATATTGGGAGTGCCTTTCTGCCTCATACGGTCCCATAACGCCTGCAAGTATCACGTTTTTTCCCTGTCTAACCAAAGCGGAACCATTTGCCTGAGTTAAGACACCTACTTCTACTTCAAACGGTCTAGCTTCGTCTACGCGCCTCCCGTCATTCCTTATCCCATCATCTGTTAGTAGTTCTTCCTGAGATAGCTTAGACATTTTTATCTCCATACCTCTTAATTAACAATTCCTTTATCCTATCAGTAAGGCCATACGTATATGCCTCTTCCTCGATCTTTCTCAAAACCGATATTGTAAACGTTACATCCTCTGCGCTTCCTCCTTGTATAATTATATAGCCGTTTTGACCAACTAAAAGCCGAGTTTTAAGCATCTTATCTAGCATTGAAATCATAGACCCTTTTTTCCCTATAATCCTAGGGACCCTTGAGGGTATTACAGAAATGGGTATACCGCCGTGTATTTTTCCTAGACCCCTTTCTCTTATAGACAGGGATGGAGGAGTGACTCTATCAAAACTTAAAACATGAGCGGCTATATAATCGCCCACATCAAAATAATGCCTTAAATCTATTGTTATAGGATCGACCTCTATGCCAGCTTCTTTCGAATCAAGCCGGGCGAGGTAAGGAGAATTTATATCTATGGTCCAGTCCATTAAACCTACTTCTACCACTTTTCCTATAACAAAATCTCCTACTCTAGGTAAATATTTTCCCCGCAAAGCCCTTATCCTAATTCCCCGATCGGACTCCCTCTCAACCACCCCCAGTAAGCTAGAATAAACGCCGTCGTTGTCTTTGTAAGCTCCCTCGGCGGTCTTAAGGCTTGCATCTCCAAGCTTTTCTCCTGGTACTACTACCTCGCGAACTTTCTCTATTTTTTCTGACAATAAATTCCACCTAAGCTTCTTCTACGGTTACTTCAGCCGTACCCTTAGTTAGGTTATTTATTTTTTCCATGACCTCGGATCTAGCCCCTCCAGGAACAAGCAAGGTCATATTAATTGAACCGTCATCAGCCCATTGGGAGCTTTTAAGCTGACCTAGAGCGCTTATCAACTTAAAAGTCCTAGAGGCATAAAGCGAGGGAATTTTTATCTTAAAGTTAAACTGGACTACCTTTATTGGTAAAATTGGTTTCAAAACTTTTATTGCGTCATTCATTTGCTCTTCAACGGATTTAAATGGATCAACAGTAAACCTTGCCTGTGAAAGGGCTAATTCTATTCTTGTTGGGGGGTGAGGGAGTTTCGTCTTGGGGTCAACCGTACTTCTGCTTATTAAGTTTATAATTTGTTTTCTTTTAGATTCTACCATTTCTCTTCTCTGATCGGTCGTTAGAAGCAATTCGCCTTTTTTTAAAACTTCTAATGCAACCTTAGACTGATCTTGCGTCCCGAATATTTGCATTAAATTAGACGAAGAAACCTTCTCGCCTTTCCCAACATCCTTGAATACTTCATCCGTAACCAGTACATCCCTCGGAGAAATTGGTTCGCCGCCTTTATAACGCCAAGCTTTTTCTGGGACTACAACCACTTCGAACTTTTGTCCTTTCAATTCGAGCCGCACTATGGTGTTTTTCCCTATGTCCAAGTCATATCACCATCAGGCTTTGGCTTTTTCAACGTACCCCATTACCGTTTCTTGATTTAGTTTTTCGAATAATCCACTTTTAGCGGATATTACGGCTACTTCAAAATTACCGGATGATAACCCTCCCTCAACTACTGGGGCCATGGCTTTCAGGGCCATTACAATTGCTTCATTTAATGGCGCTTTTTCGTCATAATTCTTTTCTAAATAATCCATAACGGTACTAAACCCTGAACCTATTGCATTAGCAAAGTATCCTGCGTAAGCTCCTCCTGGGTCGGTGCCGTAGAGCTTGGGCTGGCCCTTGAAAACACCCCCGATCATTAACGAAACTCCAAAAGGTCTAGCTCCCCCGTGCAACGTATAATCATGCATTATATCGCAAATATAACGAGTCAAAGTTTCGACGTCAATCGGCTCGTCGTAGACGAGTTTATAAATTTGGCCATAAACCCGCGCCTGGTCTATCAAAAATCTAGCATCAGGGGATAAGCCCGCGAAGACCGCGCCTATGTGATCGTCTATTTTAAATATCTTTTCTGTGTAGGCGGGGTCTATTAAGCGAGTATATCTCTTTTTTTCAACGGCCAGAATTACGCCGTCAGACGCTTTAATACCGAGCGTTATCCACCCCTTCTTTACAGCCTCTAAGGCATAGTCTACCTGATAAAGTTTACCATCAGGAGAAAACGTAGTTGGAACCCTATCATAGCCCATTGACGCAGGGGAGTACAAATCTTATCAGAAACTATCTCACCGTCAATAATATGCTTTTCTATTTAAAAAAACGCTATTAATACAAACGCTAAAATTATTGGCTATTGCGCCGAGCCAACTGGACGTTACGTCTTACCCAGAGGGTTTACGGATTTAGCTTCAACTTCTAATGAGCGCCTATTTTCTTTACCCCTAATAAATGATGCCACTGCAGCCAACACAGCCAACATAATGGATAGACGAAAAGCGTAATCCATACCTTTAACGTAAGATAACATAACTGAACGATTTATGTTTACGCTACTCCCTAAAAATAAGGCAAAAACCGCTGATTGAGGCATGGCCCAAGACGCAATGAGTAAAGCTAAAGCTATGCTAATAACTTGGCCAGTATTCCTAAGCGTTGTCATCATACCGGATCCTACGCCGTAATACCCCCTTGGAGTAGACGACATGACAGCACTGGCATTAGGCGAAAAAAATAGTCCGCTGCCCACTCCCATAATGCCAAGGCCTGCTGCGATTAAAAAATACGGCGATAATACCGTTAAACCCGATAAGATATATAGCGCAAATGCCTGAATTATTATCCCGATTGTAGCGGGTATCCTGGCGCCCACTTTGTCGGAAATAGCGCCCCCTACGGGTGCTAACACGCTCGAAAGTAATGGCATTGGTATCAATAAAATAGATGATTCTATTATGCTGTAACCTTTAACGCCTTCAAGGTAAAAAATCACTAGAAACATTATCGCAAACATTGCTAATGATTGCAAAAATGAAGCCCCCGTCGAGGCGAAGTATACCCGATTTTTAAATAAATTAAACTTGAATACAGGGGAATTTACTTTAGTCTCTACAAAAAAGAAGGTAAATAGTACTAAAAACGACGCAAATAATATAGCGCTATTTAGAAAATCCCATCCAACCCCTATGCTCATAGTTATAGCGATGAGCAATAATGATATAAAAATCGTGAATAGCGCCGCGCCCAAAATATCAAAAGTCTCTTTCTTCTTAACCTCCACAAACCCTTTCAAACGAAAACGCGCCCAAAGGACGGCAAATAATCCGATTGGTACGTTTACGTAAAATATGTAGCGCCAACCTAAGTACGTTATTATTACGCCCCCTATTATGGGGGCGACTACGCCTCCTACACCCCAAGCGATAGAGTTTATACCGAATGCTTTGCCCCGCTCATTTTCGGGAAAAGCTTCTGATATTAAAGCCCACGAATTACCTATCATCATCGCACCTCCTATTCCTTGCACAAATCTGAAGGTCACCAGCTCCGCGCCATTAAAAGATAAACCGGATAAAGCAGAGCCAAGCGTAAAAACTAAGAATCCCATCTCATAGACCTTTATTCTGCCATAATTATCTCCGATCCTCCCTATCGCAAGAACCAGCGAAGTGCTCATCAAAATATACCCCATAATTACCCAAGCCATTTCGATTAAATTGGCGTGAATTGATTGCATGATTAACGGGATTCCTAGTATAACAATAGTAGAGTCTATTGCGCTCATCAAAGTTCCAAGAGTAGTTACGGAAACTACGGTCCATCTCCTGGAATAATTAAAGGACATCTAAAGTAAAATTATGAATAATATTTAAAGGTGATCTTGCGCGCACAATTACGCGTAAGAAATAGCCGTTACTACTTTAATGAGACCCCGGAAACCCTCCTTCGCCAAGAAAAATTTTGCCTATCACTTAACTTCTTCCGCATTAATGAGCGCCCAATTATTCGCCCACGAAATACTGTTCTGCGAGCTTAAGGAGAGAGATGGTGATATCATCGCCCATGAGCCACCTTGAATTCCGTAGTTTGATAACCCCGAGTAATAATAGACCCGAGTCAGATTTGGAACTTGAACCAAAAGCTCGTAAGAGTACTCGCTGGGATTTATCTTATTATTAATTAGTGCTATTGCGACGTTTACATGTTCAATGCGCAAGAGCGTAGCAGCCAACTCGCATACTTCAAGCTGATTTACGTTACCGCCAACTAACACTTCTAACGGCGAAAGTAACTGGCCACCAGTCGTGTTAGAGTACGGTAAAGCCGAAGTAATGCTAAGCACGTTTTTCAATGCTTGGCTGTAATTCCCCGCTTCTATTGAAAGCACGGATATATCGTAAGCGGTTAAGACGGGAGTGGACCAACTAGATATGTTGCTAAACAAAGCCAAGTTCTGAGCGTAACTACCCGATCCAGCATAAGCGGTTGCCAAGGCAGCCCAACTGGCGTTGCCGGCATCTATAGAGGATAAAATAACCGCTGAGGCTAGTGAGGCTTGTGAATAACTAGAAACCCCAGATGGCATTAAAGATAAAGCATAACCATACCAACCTACTAGCTTAGGCGGCAAGCCCAACGCTTTCCACTCATAATAATGATCTAATGCTTGGTCAACCTGAACCTCTGACAGTATGAGCTGCTTCAAATGCGCATTGGCCTTCTGCGATTGCCAATATTCATTTAAGGCGTAATAATAACTTTGGTTTATGCTGGCTACCTGATTCTTTAAATTAATTATTTCTTGATTATTTTGATTTATTAATCCGTAAAGCCCCTGGTTTACTTCTTTTAAATTAGTATCAGATCTTAATAGGGGCCTATAATACACGTAGTAATACGTGCCCATACCTGCCCCAAAACCCACAAGTAAAATTATCAAAAGGGCAAAAAAACCCACGCTTACGCTGATTCTCACGGTAACAACACTTTCGTGCCAAATAAAAAGGTTATGTTGAACATTTTCACACAAATTCATCTTTACGTTTTTTCGGCAAGCCCTAACATCCTTAAACGTTTAACGCCTAACATGATTTATGATAACGCTTTAATGCGCTTAACGGAGCGATGTAGCTCAAAAAGCTTAAAGCGAGTAAACACATTAACGTGTTAAGTTGCCAAAATATAGACAAACAGAGGAAATATTAAATTTAATGGAAAATAAGGAGCAAATAAGAAATATCGGGGTAATTGCCCACGTTGATCACGGAAAGACAACCATGAGCGACAGCTTACTTATGGCTGCTGGCATTTTATCCCCTAAAGTAGCGGGCACAGCACTAGCAATGGACTATTTAGAAATTGAGCAAAAAAGGCAAATGACAGTTAAGGCAGCTAACGTAAGCCTTCTGCACGAAAGAAACGGTAAGAGTTATGTGGTTAACCTTATAGATACTCCTGGGCACGTAGACTTTACAGGAAAGGTCACCCGTTCGCTAAGGGTAATGGATGGAGCGGTTGTAGTTGTTGATTGCGTAGAGGGGGTAATGACCCAAACTGAAACGGTAGTAAGGCAGGCGCTTGAAGAAAAAGTAAAACCTGTTTTATACATTAATAAACTTGATAGGTTAGTCAAAGAATTAAGGCTTTCCCCCCAAGAGGTCCAAAATAGGCTATTGGCAATCATACAAGATTTTAATAAACTAATAGAGGAGTACGCTGAGCCCGAGTATAAAGAAGCGTGGAAAGTCAATGCAAATAAAGGACAGGTAGCTTTCGGCGCTGCGAAGGATAAATGGGGCTTCACTTTACCTATGGCCATGGAAAGAGGAGTTAAATTCTCTGACGTTGTTACTGCTTACACAACTGGCTCCCCTGACTTCTTGGTGCAAAAAGTTCCTCTCTACGAGGCAATACTAAACATGGTAGTAGACCACTTGCCATCTCCGATAGAGGCACAAAAGTATAGGATACCTAAAATCTGGCAGGGAAAAGCGGATTCGCCTTTGACAAAATCGCTTATTGAATGTGACGAAAATGGTCCTACCGTAATTGCTGTAAACAACGTGGTAGTTGATCCGCACGCTGGCCTAGTAGCTACGGGAAGAATTTTCTCGGGTACGATCAAAACGGGGGACCAATTGTATTTAATAAACGCAGGGACGACCCAAACAGTTCTGCAGGTAGGTATATTCATGGGCCAAACTAGAGAAGTAGCCGATAAGATCCCAGCGGGCAATATGGTTGCCCTGCTAGGATTAGAGCAGGCTAGGGCGGGTGAGACCGCTCTCGACCCCAATTTCCAAAAAGAGGGAGTATTTGAAAAAATGGCATACATAAGCGAGCCCGTGGTGACAGTTGCTATCGAGCCTAAAACCACGAGCGATCTGCCAAAATTCATAGATACCCTTCACAAGATGAGTATCGAAGACCCGAACTTGCAAGTAAAAGTCAGAGAAGATACAGGTGAGTATTTGTTAAGCGGGATGGGGCAGCTACACCTAGAAATTGCTCTATGGGATTTGCAGCAAAGGGGGTTTGACGTCGTAACTAGCCCCCCGCTGGTAGTTTATAGGGAATCCATTCAAGCAAACGGAGGCCCCACGGAGGGAAAATC
Organism: Thermoproteati archaeon; assembly: GCA_023256375.1. Taxonomy (GTDB): domain Archaea; phylum Thermoproteota; class Thermoprotei_A; order Marsarchaeales; family UBA168; genus UBA168. Next base: position 28,427 of record JAGDXE010000001.1, read on the forward strand.
CCCTAACAAGCACAACAGATTTTACGTAGCAGTTGAGCCTTTATCAGAAAAAACGCTTCAATTAATTCAAGAGGGAAAAGTTTACGACACCCAAGACTTCCGCGAAAGGGCAAAAATACTTAGGGAAGAGGCGGGATGGGACACGGATGAGGCAAGGAGCATATGGACAATAGATGAAAGGATGAACATATTCGTTGATAGGACAAAAGGCCTTCAACACCTTAGAGAAATCAAGGAAACTATAATACAAGCATTTATGTGGAGCACGGAGGCAGGCCCACTAGCCCAAGAGCCCATGAGAGGAGTAAAAGCAGCCCTTGTGGACGCTTTAATTCACGAGGACCCAGCGCATAGAGGCCCCGCTCAAGTTATGCCCGCTATAAAAAACGCTACAATGGCTGCTTTCTTAACGGCAAATCCGACGCTATTAGAGCCGTGGCAGAAAGTCGATATAAGGGTTAGCACAGAATACATGGCCCCACTGAACAGAATAATGAATCAAAAGAGGGGAAGAGTATTAGAAGTCATACCGTCAGCTTCTGGAAATAATATGCAGATAATAGCGGAAATACCAGTTTCGGAATCGTTTGATCTTAGCAATGAAATAAGGAGTGCTACTGCTGGTAAGGCTCTCTGGGGAGCTCAATTTAGCCACTGGGCGCCAGTACCTCCCTCTTTGCTAAACGACCTTATACTAAAGATAAGATCGAGGAAAGGCCTTCCACAAGTAATTCCTAAGCCCGAAGACTACATAGAAGCGTAAACTAGCCCAGCCCTTTAGGATGGGATAACCTATTTCTGGGAGCCACCACCAGATGCATACCAAACGGAGGTCTCGCGTGAGGTCTCTACGGATGGATCTGGTTGGTCAGTCCAGCTCACTTGATTATATTTATGGCCGCATTCCAATCCTTCAATAGTTTAGGCTTTTCAGCCGTCCGCGTAGTCGGACGGCATCAGGCACTGTGCCTATAGCAAATTTAAGGAAGATAAGTACATGATCGCTTTTTTGCCCTAAAACCGTACAATGATACAGCCATTGCCTTTTTCATACGGTAGTCGTTCCCCGAAATTTCCATTACTTTCAAAGCTTTCAGCATTATGGTGTCGTGCCGCCTAGCAGTTTATTGGGAAAGCCATCGCGCTTGTTCCTGGACCCCTCTCCCTTTTTCGGAACCCTTACGTTTTACCCGTTATTTCGGTACAGATTTGGCGAGGGCTAGTATTGTTTATAAAATATTAAATAATTATAGGGATTTCAACTTGAAAAGACCCACATCTTTTTTATTTTCTTGGAACTATATATTTCTAAACCAGCGCAAGAGAGCTTTCGGCCCACAAGTTAAATTTTCAAATGGGCAATTTCTGCCCCTCCCCTCAACCTCTTGGCTTAAAGGAAAGTGGGAAGTAGGCACGGCTATATTTAACGTAGCGCTTGGCGCTACATCCGCCCTTACGGCCTTTCTCATAATTTTCCTCAAAGGGAACCTAATAGACGTGGGCGCGTTTTTCACGGTTTTCTCTGGAGTTTCTGTACCATCGCTTTTTTTCTGGGGCAAGTTATCAGATAAATACGCCGATAGAGGCGATTTGTTGGCTGTAAGCTACGCATTTTCTGGAATCTCACTGCTCGTAATGGCAATTTCCAACAATTTATACTTATTATTCTTAGCTGGGTCTTCTCTATCGTTTTTTTCCTCCGCTATGGCTCCTGTTACTAGTATGATGGCAGTTGAAGAAGTCCCAGAGTACTTATGGAACAAGCGCGTCGGTATAGTTAATGCATACATAAATTACGGGTATGGTTTAGGTCTTCTTTTAGATGTAGCTTTTGTTGGATACCAAGGAGCTAAAAATGCGTTCATTCTAGCTTCGGCGCTTTGCATGATAGGGGGATTCTTAGTATATGAAAGCATGAAACAAATCACGTTAAGAAAAATTGAAAGGCAGTCATTTCACAAAATAAAAGTAGCCCGTTCAGGAATCCTTGAGAGGCATGGCCTGCACAACACTATAATTTTCCACCTCCCAAGCCTTAAATTAATCATTAAAATGTTAAAACAAAAAAATGAGCGCTTAGCTTTACTAGTGATCTTAAGCGCTTCGCTTTTCGTGGCAGCTTCAAGTTTGGCCTGGACTCCTATACCAATTTTTATAGAAAGAATTGTTGTCGATGAAAGACTGGTATTCGTCCTTATGTTCATGAATTCGTTCGCAACGGCTCTTTTCTTCGAATTAGAGGGAAAAAGAGTATCTTTTGATCGCGAAGAAAAAGTTTACGTAGAGAGTCTCGGCTTAAGGGCGTTTATTTATTTAGCTTATATCGCTGCTATATTTTTTTCCCCGCTAAAATTCTTGATTTTGGTTTTTTCGCTTTCTTTATCTGGAATGATTTGGTCCACGTATTCGCTTTCATTAACAGGCCTTTTGGCAAAAAGCACTACAACCGAAAACAGGGGAACAGCTTTTGGTACCTTAAACTCGATGACGGGACTAGCTTCTCTACTGGCTTCTTACGCCTCAGGCTGGGTGGCTTCGGCCTTAGGGTTTTCAGCGCTGTTCTTATTTGCAACTATAGTTACCCTCGCTGCATTTATAACGGGTTACTCCATGAAATGGTATGGAAAAAGTTAAGGGTACGCGTATAATTAAATTTGAGGAATGAAAGAAGAAAGCGATAACGGCAATGTGGAGTATAAACTAAGGATAGCCCCGACAGACCATGATCGGTTTCTTGAACTGGCCACTCAAATGCTTTATAGGCTGAATGAAGGGGGTGGAGAAGCTTTTTATGAATTAGGATTATCGAATGAGGGGGAGCCAATAGGGTTACCACCCGAAGAATTAAAAAAAAGCCTTGAAAACTTTAAAAATCTTTGTGAGTTTATTGGATCCAATTATCACATAGTTAACGTGGAAAAAGGGGCAAAGGGCAATGTACTTGAAATTCACCTTACAAGAAAAAGAAAGGACGAAGACCCAATTTGCGTCAACGTCGCGTTATTGGGAAACGTTGACGCGGGAAAGTCTACTCTTAAAGGAGTACTGATATCTAACGAATTAGACGACGGAAATGGAAAAGCAATGGAAAAAGTTGCGCGTTACCTACACGAAATAAAAAGCAGGAGGACTTCTTCCGTTACTGTCCACGCGCTCGGTTTTGATACGGATGGAAAAGCCGTAAACGAATCGCTCTCACATTATAACGAGGCTGAGGTATTCCTTAGATCACGGAAGCTCGTCTTTTTAATAGACCTAGCAGGTCACGAACGCTACATAAAGACGACGCTTGCAGGTCTTATGGGGCATTCTCCAGATTACGCAGCTATCATAATAGCCGCCAACGCTGGGACCGTGGGCACTTTTAAGGAGCACCTAGGTATAGCGCTCGCGCTTAATTTGCCAGTTTTTGCGGTTATAACAAAAATAGATTTGTCGCCGCACGAAATCACAGAAAAAACTCTTAATGAAGTTGAACGCTACCTAAAATTACCGGGAATCAGCAAAATACCCTTTATAATCAAAAATACAAGCGACGTAGTAATAGCAGCCAAAAACATGCCTTACTCTAGAGTGACACCTATTTTTATGATTTCAAACGTCGATGGAACAGGAATAGCACTTTTGAAGAGTTTTTTGGATTTGCTCCCGCCTAGGATTAGGTGGGTCGAAAGGGGAAATTACCCTTTTATGGCCTATATTGATGAGAAATTCAACGTAAGCGGAGTCGGATTAGTTGTAAGTGGTCTCGTCGAACAGGGAAGGGTAAAAAGCGAAAGTACACTAGACATGGGCCCATTTTCAGATGGCACTTTCAGAAAGGTACGCGTAAAGTCTATTCAAACTAACAGAGTTTTTGCCGAAGAAGCTTACGCTGGCAGCGATGCTGCTTTTGCTTTAGCCGGGGTTGGCTATGATGAAGTAAGAAAAGGGATGATCTTAGCCGATGCTTCTTTATCGCCTAGGGCTAGCCTGGGGTTCGTTGCGAAAATTAGAGTCCTACATCACCCAACCACGATAAGGGTGGGTTATACACCAGTTGTACACGTACATACAATAAGGCAAGCCTGCAAAATAATACGCATGAATAAGGAGACCCTCAGAAGTGGTGACGTTGATGAGGTAGAAATGATGTTTACGATGCGGCCTGAGTTCGTTAGAACGGGAGATACTTTTATATTTAGGGAGGGACGCGCTAGGGGGCTTGGCGTAATATTATCGCTTATACCGCCTTCTTCCCAACAAACGATTTAAACATTAAGTCTCGGCGCTTTCTCACTCATCGTCAGCAGATTGATAGATAAGAAAAGCTTAATCTTTTTACAGCCCCTCAAAAGCGATGCCGCCCTTAATCTGGAAAGGCAATTAAAGCCTAGCCACAAGGGTAAGATCCTCTGATTACTTATTGATAAATTGACCAATATTTACCGCATACTTAACGTTATGATCAATCCGCCCCCATTTTTCCCTTTGAGGGCAAACGCAGCCCAATTTAGTACTAAGATTTTAACTAGAAAACCCCATACCTTTTAAGGTTAGAAACGTTTCAATTAGTAAAGCCATGAGGGCCGGACAACACTTTTTAGTTGATCGCGAGTACATAATGAAGGAGCTGCAAGCACTTTCCCCATCCAAGTCTGATTCCGTATTAGAAATCGGAAGCGGAGAAGGTCATATAACTAGGCTAATAGCAGAAAAAGCGAAAAAGGTCATTGCCATCGAAAAAGATCCAATGCTAATGATCGTAGCTAAAACAAATAGCCCGCCTAACATAATTTGGAAACTTGAAGACGCCCTTAAATTAAATTTCGAGAGCGTAGACCTAGTGTTCTCTAACGTACCTTATTACATATCTTCTCCTCTTCTTCTAAAAATAATAAAGTGGGGCGAGTTCAAAAGGGCAATATTATCATTTCAAAAGGAATTTGCTCAAAGATTAATAGCACTGCCTTCTTCCAAAGAGTACGGGAGGATATCCGTAATATTTAAATTATTAGCTAATGCAGAACCGCTTTTCGATATACCTCCTTGGGCTTTTAAACCAAGGCCCAAAATATGGTCTTCTGTAATAGAGGTAAAGCCAAGGGAAAAAAGACCAGTAAGCGAATTAGGTAAATTAGAACCCTTCACATCAGCTTTGTTTTCACAAAAAAATAGGTTAATCCCTAAGGCGTTATGTAAATTAAAAATGTTTGACTCCCAGGCGGAAGCCATTAAGGCAATCGATGATTATTCAATCGCTAAAAAAAGGGTAAGAGAATTAACTCCTGAAGAGGTTTTGTTCCTTTCAAAAAAATTGGGGGAAAAGCGTGAAATTGCCGATTTATCCACCATCGGATGACACTTTTCTATTAATAGATTCGCTACCTAGGTCGCTTCATAATAAGAGCGTGTTAGAGGTTGGAACGGGTTCCGGTACTGTAGCAAAAACCGCGCTTAAAAAAGGGGCCTCAAGCGTTTTAGCAACCGATGCTTCACTAGATGCTGCTAACGCGGCAAAAAAGCTTGGTCTCGAGGTAATCGTAGGCGACCTGGTCACTTTTTTAAACAAAAATGCAAAGTTCGACCTAATCCTTTTTAACCCGCCTTACCTAGCGAGCGACCGCGCCGATTCCATTCGTTGGACTGGGGGCAAGGGTGGATGGGAAATTTCATATAAATTCGTATTGCAATGTAAGAGCCACGTAAAAAAGGGGGGTAGGATAATTTTAGTGGCTTCTTCTTTAACAAACAAAGCTTTAGTTAAAAATATTAAGCGCTCCGGATTATCAATCTCTACAATAAAGAAAAAATCATTCTTCTTTGAAACGCTTTATACGTATTCTATTAGGTTGGCTTCCAACCGAAACTTTTTTTAGAGCCGCCTAAAAGCGGGCTCATTGGCCTGGCAGTCAATCAAAAATGCCCTTTGCGAGCAGCCCAAAAATCGATAAACGTTAGGATAATAAAACATAAAATGCAAGCCTTATATCAAAACAGGTTCCGATGAAAGATCTTAATAATGTTTACGTCTTGCTAGTCCAGCCAACTGGGGAGTTTAACGTAGGCCTTGCTGCAAGAGCGGCTGCCAATTTTGGGGTGGCGGGTTTGAGGTTAATAAATGTCCCGCTGGGAATTGCCTCTGCATCGTTACATTACTCTTCCGGCGGAAGGGAGCTTCTCTTAAATGCCCAATTTTATAGGCGTTTAGATGACGCTATTGCAGATTTGGATTACTCGATAGCTACCACGGCAAGAACTGGAGGGAGGACCAACGTTCTTAGAGAGACTTATCGCCCAGCGTCGATATTACCTTTTGTAAATAGCGGGAAAAAAATAGGAATCGTATTTGGAAGAGAAGATCGTGGCCTTACGAATGAAGAATTAATGAAATGCGATTTTTCCGTTACTATAGATACTTACGAGAAATATCGCGTCCTGAATCTTTCTCACGCGGTAGCGGTATTATTACACTATATCTTCATAAACGTGAACCAGGAAAGAGCCAGTCAACACGAACCGCTTATTCGGTTAAGGGAAGTTTTCCTACAAGAATTTTCCGAATTGATGAAAAAATCAGGGTATCCCGAGAGAAAATGGCAGGAGACCTGGCTTACCATGAGAAGATTGTTAGTAAGAAGCGATCCAGAAGAATGGGAACTAGCCCTGATTACGGGATCGCTTCGGGCGGCCAACAGAGCCTTGAATTTGGCCGCCGACCAGAAGAAAGATCAATAAGAGAACGGGTTAGTGAACAAAATTCCATGCTCTCCCGAGAATTCACGCACTTTCTTTACTACTTTGGCATAGGCTAATTGGGACTCGTATTCTAAATCGCCATGAAAAAAATTACCCATAATTTCAGTCAATTCCTTTCTTAAACCCGGTCTAAACCTTAATTTATCGACACTCAACTCCTTGACACCTATATCTCTAAGCTCTGCGAGCAAATACTCAAGGTCAATATCCGTCCACGCGGGTATAACGGGTCCCAAAAAAGCGAATACATAAATGCCGCGGTCTGCGAGGTAAGCCATAGCTTTTATCCTTGAATTCACGCTTGGCGCATTGGGCTCTAAGGCGTCTTTTACGTTTCCATCCAAACCCAAGACCGTGAATCCTACCTGTACGTTTTTAGCATTATACTTTAATAAATTTAAATCCTTTAGCACTAAAGGCGACTTTGTCTGTATAACTACCTTCATGCCGTTTGCAAGCAACTGCTGTAATGCATCAGAAGTTAACCCGTACTTGGATTCAATTGGTTGGTATGGATCCGTCAAAGACGATAAAAAAAAGCTCGATCCCTTTTTTATTCTTGGATTCGTAAGCTCTTTTGCTAATGTTACATGCAGATTCACTTTTACCTTGACCTTGCTTTTCCACTCGGGATTTTTAGTAATTTTGGGAACGTAGCAGTAAGCGCATTGATGCTGACATCCAATGTAAGGGTTTATGGAATAATCACCTAAAGCTGATCTTGAAATGCACCTATCGCAGCGCGTTTCTTCATATAGCATATTTTACTCGCCGTTGCAACGCGGCTTCTACAGCTACTTCCACAACTATTTGCTTGGCCAAAAATTCAGAGCTTGCCCCACATATAAATATGATTTCGTCGCTACTTGGCCCAATATCCAATAATTTTTTATTATCCTCAGCCGAAACGTGGCTCAAAGGGATACCATCGGGAGGTATTACAATTTCGTTTTCGTGCATCACCAGAGTAGTCATACCTGTGGCGCCTTTACGCACGGCAATATCCCTTAATTTAATTGGATTTACTTGGCCAACCATACTAGAGCTAGCTAATGCAACGGCATTGTAATCGCCCATATTTAAATAACTTAATTTCAGTATCGCTAATTTAAATAGATATTTATGTAGGCCAAAAACCAAATCCCTTCCTTTTTCGGTTAACCTGTTTCCATTCCGTTTAGTCTCAATAAGTTCGCTATTCCTCAAAGTAATAACTAAAGTTTTAATTGCGCCGCCTCCTAAGCCCAGCTCTTCTGCCAATTTATCGCGGCTTATTTCTTGCCGATCAAAAAGGTAAAACAGGGCTAAGATCAAATGGCCGTAGCTGAAGCTGCGTGGGGGGCCCAGCTTCTTATGCGATAAGCGGTTAATTTCTTCAAGAGCCGAAATCGCTGAAATAGGCGCCTTCCCTTGCATCTCCATAAGTTATAGAAAAAGTTATATATAAGGGATTGATCTAGTTGGCTCAAGGGGCAACCAGAAAAACTCTTTATTTATAAAGCAATGCAAAGTAACACCTGAAATGGACGATAAAACTCTTGAAGGATATTTAAAAGCTGGAAAAGCATTAGCCCGTACCAGAGAGAAGACCAAAAACTGGGTCAAAGCTGGAGTTAAGTATACGGACCTCGTAAAACAGGTAGAAGACGACCTAGTATCAAATGGAGTGCTTCCTTCTTTCCCCACCAACGTAGACGTAAATGAAGTAGCTGCTCATTATACACCTTCATTAAACGATGATTCTACGATCCCTGAGGATTCTATCGTGAAAATCGATCTAGGCTCTCATGATAATGGGCTTATAGCCGATTCAGCAGTAACGGTGTCACTTTCCGATAAATATGCCGATCTAGTCTATGCTGCTGAAGATGCCGTTGATAAGGCCCTCAAAATAGTAATGCCAGGGACGCCAATAAGTGAGGTGGGAAAAGTGGTCAGTAGGGTGCTAAAGAATTACGGCTTTCAAGCGGTAGCCAATTTAACTGGCCACTCTATAGAGTACTACGAATTACATGGGGACGTAAGCATACCAAATGTGCCCATCGACTGGGATATGGGCAAATTTGAAGAGGGCAAAGTATATGCCATAGAACCTTTCGTTACTTTTGAGGGCAGACCTTCAAAAGTAGTGGATTCGAAACCGGGAGGTATATATATAATAAATAAGTATAAAAGAATTAAAGATCCAGATGCGAATTTATTACTGACCGAAATAAATAATAGATTTAAGGGTTTGCCGTTTGCAGAAAGATGGCTTTTAGATGTACTATCGGTTGATAAATTAAATTTAGCTATGTCTAAACTTTTGCACGAAAAAGCTATTTACCAATACCCCTCGCTTTTGGAAGTCGACGGAAGGCCCGTGGCACAGGCAGAGCACACGTTCGTAGTAACTAAGGACGGAGCTTTAGTCACAACCGAGTGACATTTGTATTAAATTTAGTGTCAGCATAAATCCATATACTCCATACAAATTCAAGCTTACTAATACCCATCCGACTTGCTACTTCTTCAACGGCCTGCATTACTTCAATTTGATTTCTAAATTTTTTGTTGAGAAATTTCGATAAGAAATCGCTAATAACCCTATCTGGAATAGCTACATCTAAACCCACCTGCCCTCTAAGATATTGTATTGTAAAAACGCCAAGCCCCTTAGTTGCCGAAAACTGATCGGCCCTTTTCAACGGATCTGCTTTAATAGCCCAATTTTTGATCCTGGTGAATTCTTCATCTAGCGTATCCCCATTTACTGAAAAATTTTTAATGGCTGAAAGTACGATACCTCTACACCTTTCAGAGACGCAATACCAGTTCTTGTTTTGAAACAGAGGGGCCGATTTCGCCAGCGTAAGTTCATCGCTTAACGTGCCCTGAAATTTTCTAACCCTTGGCTCAACAAAATTAAAATAGCTAAATCCCGTTGACGTAAGCGATGTATCAAGAATTATTAAAAGTGGATTACCCCCCCACCGCCTTCCGTTCAAGCACTCTTCGGCATATTTGCTACCTAAAGCCATGTATGGATGTAGAAACTTTTTAATACGCGCGATCATTACGTATACCTATACTATTTTTAAGGCTAAAATTTAGGATCTTGGCCTGTTTTGTACATAAAGAAGCGGCTTCTGTGTTTGCCATACTTCCGATCTACTCGCCGGGAAGTCGAAAGCTCCAGGTTCAATGACGCGCCGCTGGTATCAGCGAACTACCCCGCCCTCTGGATGGGGCTTCCCGCTTCAACGACCGTGCGTTCCCGCACGGGTATATAGTACAGGCCCGAAGCAGCAATCTCCACGGGCAAATCGGGCGTGCCCCACCCTACCGCTACCGGTCATAAAATTATTAATAAACCTATAGGGGAGGTCCGCGTATCCCATCGCTGAAGCTTGATTTGTTTCCTCAAGCTCCTAGCATTAGCTTTAAACTCTTAGATTCATCAAAGTTTAGCCTTTCTCCTGAAAACTTTTATAAAAATTAAACAAACTATACTTTATTGGGCTTGGCTTTTCAAGAAATCTTCGTAAATCTTTTTAACTTTTTCCGCCGTAGGTCCGACCCCCGAGACTCCCCTACCAGTAACCCTTACCCTGTCCGCAACTATTATCAGAGAACCTCCCTCGTCTACTTTTACCATTCTAGGGAAAGTTTTTTCCAAAATGTCGGCTAAAGCGCGTAAATCAATATTTTTTTCTTCGATTATTATTTGCTCTACAGTATTACCTGGTATGAAGACGACCGGAAAAGATTCCCCTTTTTCGTTTTTAGCATCTTCTAAATAAACGTGCATTTTATCGGGATCTACTGACTTCATCGTGCCCTCGAATTGTCTGCCAGTAATAGTGATGACCTTTACCTTGCGATCTTGAAAGCCCATAACGTCAGAAGCAAACTTGTGAGCCGTGATAAAACTCATACTATCCACCTTAAAACTTTATAGCCCATGCTTATAAGGGATTATCCTTACAAATTAAGTTGAAGTTTGACCTAATTGTAAGGCAAACCGCCGAATCCATAAATGGCGTTAAAAAAATTACTTTAGAGGGAAAAAATGGATTCGTAACTATGGATGAACCTGAAAAATTATTTTCATTAAAAATAGGTGATCAGGTATTTCTAAACGTAAACGAGGGAGAAGAGGGGTTTTACGCCGCTTCGTATCTGCCAGTATATAAAAGGCAGGAGGGAGACCGTATAAGTTATCTTTATTCTGCGTATGGCCTTCTAATAAAGTTCGAGGGAGATTTTAACCTCCCATATGAGACAATAAAAGTTACGTTAACTAAACAGTAACACGCTTCTAGCCAGAGGGATTATTGGCGCCCTCTAGTCCCTTCGGCGCTTTCCTGATCATGATTCAGTGATCGCAATAAGTACCAATAGCTTACTGATTGTGAGCAAGAAGGCTCCGAGTAGGAGGAGATGATTTGTGAATAGTATATAAAAACGTT
>JAGDXE010000011.1:0-6932 GCA_023256375.1 Thermoproteati archaeon
TTCGCGATTCATCTCCTCCCTGAAGGTCGGAGCTTTCTTGCTCATATCATTGTAAACCTGCAAACGCCATTACGTGGCGATTTTAGTGATTACACAATATAGAAATTCTCATTAACGCGTTCGCGCTAATAAATGCCACATAACAAAAGACTTATACCCGTAGCCTAATGTGAACCCTCGCTGATCTTTAATATAAGCGTTCACTAAAAAACCGTGAAGTTTATCCGTAACCTACTTTCTTTATATGACCATAGCGGTGAGTCAGGAAAAAAATATAATCGAAAAGGTAATAGATGCGGCGAGCGAAGAAGGGATACCCAAAGAGATAGCTCGTGGTATAGTTGAGGGTAACTGGGACGAATGGAAATACGAATTCAACCTGACCATCAATAATCAAGATAAACTGATCAACTTACTGGTAAAAGAGATAAAGAAAATCTACGTGAATGCGGTGAGCTCCCCAACCGAAGACGAATTCGAAAGAGCAGACCGCGGAAATCCGTATATGGAATACTTCCCGATACATTATTCCCAGAAGGGGTTGTCCAAAAAAACTATTGAAGGATTAATGGCCATAGCAAAGGATCTGGACTACGAAATCGGCCAATTAGACTCCACGAACAAAAGCGAGCTTCTGAGCAAAATAAAAGACTTGATGGCAAAAGCTAAAAATATGGAAAATGAATACGCTGTCCAGTGGCTAGAAAACCTAATGAATGAGCTTCTAAACTAAACGCGTATTAGGGTTTCTGTATTTTATTCTCTAATAATGGGACGTATATTGGTGAAATAGCTTTACGTGAACTACCCTCGCGGAAGCGCGCTTCCCTCCTTAACCCCCATTAGAGTTAAAAATTTAACTGACGTGAATACGCAATTTGCTCTTTTTAACTGACTTATGCTATAATCCATGTTCTTTTAGGCCGATCATGAAGAAGTGGGCCTAATTAATGTTTAAAGGTTATATTCTATTGCGCGTATTTACTTGAGTTGGGTGAATATTGCGACGCCGATAAATTAAGAGTTATAATTCCTGTGGGCGGCCAGGCGTTAAGGCTCAGGCCCCTCACAGCAGAAGTATCGAAGGCCGTAATAAGGTTATTGAATAGGCCCATCGTCGAGATTGCAATGGCAAACCTAGCGCAGCAAAATATTAAAAATTTTATTTTTGGAGTAAAGGGCTACATAAATTACAAAAGCTTGTTTGATTACTTTGGGGATGGCCGCGGTTTTTCTTCAAGCTATAAAATCGAACCAAGAGTTCACATAAAATATCAGCCGAGGGTTGACGACGTAGGCAACGCTGACTCTGTCAGAATTAACATGGAATACTATGACGTGCAGGATCCCGTAGTAGGAGTGCAGGGTGACAACATATTTGACGTTGACATGAAAGAGTTGATAAAATTTCATGAAGAAAAAAAAGCGGTTATGACAATTGGAGTGACCCCTGTAGATGACGTATCAGAATACGGAGTAGCTAACCTAAATGATGATATGAGGGTTATGGGATTCGTAGAAAAACCCAAAAAAGAGGAAGCGCCATCCAACTTGATAAATACTGGAATTTACTTTTTGAGTCCTCAAATAAGAGATATTTTTAAAGAAGATGGCGTTCAAGAAATGGTGAAGGCGGGAAGGCTGGATTTTGGATTGGATTTTATACCGTACCTTTTGAAGCGCGGCTACCCGATATATGCCTACCCAATTAGGGGGAACTGGTATGACATAGGTTCGCCAAAAAAATATTTAGAAACCATGAAAATGCTGCTAAAAACAGATGAGAAATGGTTACCTATGGGTAACAGATTAAACGCAGGCGCTCGCGTGTGGGTACAGGGAGAAAGCAACGAATCTTTGAAAAAAGCGAAGGAAATTGAGGATAAAATAAAAGCGGGCAAAATAACCGTAGAGGGGTCGGTTTTAATTGGCAGACATTGCTCCATTGGAGACGACGTTTACGTAAAGGATTCTTCAATTGATAACTATACGATAATAGAAAGTGGCTCGGTAATAGAAAATTCTGCCATAATGGACCGGGTCTACGTGGGTAAATCGGCAGAGATACGCGACAGTATAATTGGAAGGCACACGGAAGTACTTTCTTCTGAACTGTACAGAACTAAAATAATTGGTGTAAGTGTGATAGCCGATGATGTCAAGGTTGGAGAGGGCGTAAACTTGGTCGCGACAAAAATATACCCTCATGAATCAATACCAGCCAAGAGAACTATGGTAGAAGAGGTAATTTAAAACTTTATGCTTATTGGAGAATCGACGTACCTAATAGACGTGACTAATACTGAAGGAGTATGCTTAACAGTTTCTCGGGAAACAGCCGCCGTCAGTAGCCAGCTGACCGCGAAAAACACGAGAATTTTTCGGAAATCCTGCGTCCGCCTAAATCCTGACCATTACTACTGATCCCCGATGGATAAAAATAAGGACAATCAAGCAAACGAGTAATGCTATGCGTCCTCTTAACTGGATGGCGATCAACCAATATGGGCTATTTTTGTACTGTCATGCGCGTAATTAACCCTCTAGGTCTAAAACTAGTTAACACCGCCGCTTGGCTTCATGAGTGGGAAGGCCCGTTCAATATTGGTAAAGCCATTGAAGCCCGCGAGGGCGGGGTAGTTCACAAATGCATCGCTAGACATGACTATGCATTATACTTTTAACTTGCCGCTAAGACCTAAACCTGCTTTAAGTGGTAATAGCTTCTTCTTTTTGCTTACTGCGGTTAAGTACCTCCCTGATAAAGGCTAAATAAGTGGGTGATGGCCTCATTGGCCTGCTGTTAAATTCGGGATGAAATTGCGTACCGACAAAAAAAGGTAGGCTAGGATCTTCAATCGCTTCTACTCTCCTTTTCTCCTCATCAAAAGCTGAGAAGACTAGCCCTACCGATTGCAGAGCGCTCCAATAATTCGGGTTAATTTCATACCTATGCCTGTGTCTTTCCCTAGGATCTATTCCTTGGTAAGCTTCGTAAAGTTTTGTCCCCTTTACTAGTCTAATAGTTGCCCCTCCGAGCCTCATAGTGCCTCCAAGTTCTTTGATGTTTTTTTGTTCGGGCAGAAGGTCTATTACTGGGTCCTGCGCGTTCGGATCTAATTCAGTACTATTAGCCTTAAGGCCTAATTTTTCCCTCGCGAATTCTATAACCGCTAGTTGCATGCCAAAACAGATACCAAGAAATGGCAGTTTGAGCCTACGGGATTCTGATATTGCAGTTATCATTCCCTCGCTTCCCCTTTTTCCAAAACCTGGAAGAACAATTACGCCGTCCACCGATCCAAGCTGCGGTACAACTCCGGTTTTCTCTATTTCTTCTGAATCAACCCAGACCAAATTAGGGTTAAATCCAAGGGCAGCTGAAGCGTGTTTAATAGCCTCTACAATACTAACATAAGAGTCTCTGAGCCTCACGTACTTCCCAACCATAGCTATGCTAGGCCCTTGCCGTAAGTCTTGGAACCTAGCCGCTAGCTTATGCCCGTCTCCTTGCACTTTAGGCACCAAGCCGAACCTTTCTAATATTAAGTCCCTCACACCTTCCTTATACAACAAATCCGGCACGCCATAAATCGAGGATAAGTCTGGAACCCTTATTACCATATTCTTTGGCAGAGAGGAAAATAGCGCGAGCTTATCCCTCTCGTCATCGCCAATGGGCCTGGGAGAGCGGGCAATCAGCATGTCAGGCTGTACGCCTATTTCCCTTAGCGCTTGCACGCTATGCTGGGCGGGCTTAGTCTTGCTCTCCCCAGTAGTTTCCAAATAAGGGACGTAAGCTACATGCATAAAGAACGTATTGTTGCCTAATTCTAGTTTCATTTGCCTGATCGCTTCTAGGAAAGGTAAACCCTCAATATCCCCGACGGTCCCACCTATTTCTACGATAAAGAAGTCAGCGCCAGAGCGCTTAGCAACACCGCTAATTTTATTTTTTATCGCATCGGTAATATGCGGTATAACTTGAACGCACTCTCCTAAATACTCTCCGCGCCTTTCCTTTTCTATGACTTCTTTGTATACAATTCCCGTAGTAAGGTTGTTTTCGCGGTACATGTTTTTATCAAGGAAGCGCTCGTAAGTCCCCAAGTCTAAGTCGGTCTCCCCACCGTCATCCGTAACAAACACTTCTCCGTGGCGATAAGGATTCATAGTACCAGCGTCTACGTTAAGATATGGGTCAACCTTCATCATAGATACTGAGTATCCAGATAAAGACAAAAGCGTGCCAGTTGAGGCCGCAACTACGCCCTTACCCAGGCCACTCATTACCCCACCCGTTACAAATATATAGCGCATATACCATTTTCTTCCACAAATATAGGATTAACTCCAATTTTCATTCGACACGCTTAAGCGTAATCATTTTGAGGAAAATATGGATAATTTAGCGCTACCCAGCCGTTATGATCATGCCTCGTCGGAACCAAAGTGGCAGTCCTATTGGTTAAAAAAAGAAGTTTATGAGGAAGCCTTCGCGTTTAAGCGGGATCCCAGCAAACCATTCTACGTAATAGATACGCCTCCACCATTCACAAGCGGTGAACCCCACATGGGCACGGTTTATTTCACTATGATCGTCGACACTTTAGCAAAATATAAGAGGATGAAGGGTTACTCAGTATTACTTCCGCAAGGATGGGACACCCACGGCCTTCCTACCGAACTTCAAGTACAGTATAACCTAAAAGTAAGTAAGGAAAACCCGGACGAATTTAGGGAAGCTTGCAGGTCTTGGACCAAAAAAACCATAGAATCAATAAAACAAGGCATGATTTCGGTGGGCTATAGGCCGGATTGGGAACAATATGAGTACAGCACTGATGATGATCGCTACAAAAGAGATGTACAACTCTCACTCCTTTACATGTTTCAAAAAGGGCTTATATACAGGAAAAAATTCCCAGTCTATTGGTGCCCTCACTGCAGTACCGTTGTATCTCAAGCCGAGGTAGGTTACGTAGAAAAAGAGGGAAACCTAATCATAGTAAAGTTTAAAAAAGTTAGCGGCGAAGGTCCCAGTGACCACGTAAGCGTTGCAACAACAAGGCCTGAATTACTCTTTGCATGCTCTGCAGTGCTAGTAAACCCCTCTGATGAAAGATATAAGAAGTGGATAGGCAGCTACGTCCAAGTGCCATTGGCAGGGTGGGCCGTGAAAATATTAGCAGATGAAGACGTCGACGTTAAATTTGGCACAGGGGCTGTTATGGTTGCTACATTTGGCGATGAGCAAGATATAAGGTGGCAACTGAAGTATAATCTCCCAATAAAAGAGGTCATAGATGAAAGCGGGACCATGATTAACGCGGGTGAGCTGAGCGGTTTGACCACAGAAGAGGCAAAAAAGAAAGCGATAGAGTTGCTCAGAAAAAGCGACTTACTAGAGGGGATCACAAGGATAAGGCATAACGTACTCAGTCACACTGAGAGACAAAACTGCATGACCCCGATCGAATTCCTTACAAGAGATCAATTCATGGTAAAAATGACCCAGCATAAAGATGACGTATTAAAAGCAGCTGAGCTCATGAACTGGCATCCGAACCTCATGCTCGATAGAGTTCGCTCTTGGCATTCATCATTAGAATGGGATTGGGTAATATCAAGACAAAGGCTCTTTGGGACGCCGTTGCCGTTCTGGGTTTGTTTAGATTGTGGGACCATTATACCCGCGGGTGAAGATCACCTACCCGTTGACCCTAGAAAAGACGCCCCACCGGTAACTCGCTGCCCAGCTTGTGGCTCAACTAATATAAAGGGGGTAGAGGATGTAGCGGATGGTTGGGTAGACTCTAGCATCACCCCCCTTTTCATAACGGGCTTCTTCGAAAAATCAAATCTATTCAATAAATTATATCCAGTTGACGTAAGGCAGCAAGGTTACGAGATAATAAGGACCTGGTTCTGGTATAGCGTTTACAGAGGGCTAATGTTAACCGGATCATCCCCTTTTAAATCGGTGCTAGTAAATGGAATGATTCTAGCTCCAGATGGGAAACCCATGAGTAAATCGCGCGGAAATGCCATAAACGCGCTAGAAACAGCTAAGCAGTACGGCGCAGATTCTTTAAGGTACGCTCTTCTCTCGCTAACGGTAGGGGCTGATTTTCCATTTAGATGGGAAGCCGTGAAGAGGGGGAAAGCCCTACTTCAAAAACTTTGGTCCGCCTTCCGCCTAATTTCAACCTGGTCGGTGGTCGCAATCGAAGAACCGCCGCATTCGGGCTCTCCAGTAGATCAATGGATCTTAATGCAATTGAACAAAGCCGAAAAAGATTACGCGCAGGCCATGGATGATTTTAGATTTAATGATGCAATTAATTCTCTCGTACAATTCTTTTGGCACGATTTATGCGATAACTACCTAGAAATAGCTAAGCCCAGAATGTCTTCGGGAGATAAGTCATGCGGAGAAACTCTAGGATTCGTATTCGATTCGGCGCTCCGCCTTTTTTCCCCATTTTTACCTCACATTACCGAAGAAATATATCAAGACTTAAAATGGGGAAAATCGCTTTCAGTCCACGCGTTAAAATGGCCTAAAGAACCTCAGTTCGACGAGGCAATAGCAAGTATTGGCGGCAAAGAAGTCGAGCTCGTAGCGCAAACCAGGGCTGCCAAAGCTAATAAAGGCATACCGCTAGGCCAGTGGGTAGAGGCTGCTAGGGTAACAACCGATTTAAGCGGCATAACAAATCTGGAGGAGGCGAAGAAAATAATAGGAGAGGTACTGAGAATTAAGTCAGTGGAGCTCGAACAAGGGCTGCCCCCATCTATAGACTTTACGGGCGCCTTACAGGAAAACTCCGACTAAAAGTAGGGCGAATGGTAAACGTTTATACCTTTACCGCCGACTCGGTTAAGATAGCTTATCGGCGCAAGGCCGATTCGAACTTGACCCGCGGGTA